>CAIRWM010000128.1 GCA_903882285.1 uncultured cyanobacterium | reverse complement strand
TTACAGCGGCGGCGACATCCTGACGATGTCCGGGCCCGACCCCGTGCTCGCCGAGGCCCTGGTGGAGAGGAGCGGCCGCATCACCTACGTGGGTCCGCTGGCCGGCGCCCTGCGTACCGCCGGTGCCGGCGCCCGCCGCGTGAACCTCCAGGGCCGCACCCTGCTGCCCGGCTTCATCGACACCCACGGCCATTTCATCTACTTCGGCAAGAACGTGATCGACGCCGATCTGTTCGGCGCCGCCACCATCCCCGAAATCGTGGCGCGCATGAAGCAGCACGCCGGCATGGTGCGGCCGGGGGAATGGATCGTGGGCTTCGGCTTCAACGGCAACACCATGGCCCGCTACCCCAGCGTCGCCGAGCTCGACGCCATCTCCTCCGAGATGCCGGTGATGGTGGTCGACAGCTCGGGCCACGCCGGCGCGCTCAACTCCGCCGCCTTCCGCGCCGCCGGCGTCAGCGCCGCCACCCCCGACCCGGCGGGCGGCAAGTTCGAGCGCGGCTCCGATGGCCGCAGCCTGTCCGGCAAGGCGGAGGAGACGGCGCTCAACCTGGTGCGGGAGAAGCGTCCAGCCTTCTCCGGCACCACCGCCGATGCCGTGGCGCCCGGCGCCAGCGCCCTCTGGGCCAGCTACGGCCAGACCACCGCCCAGGAATGCGGCGTCGGCCTGGGCAGCGACGACATCGCCCTGGTGCGCAACGCCATCGACAAACGGTTGCTGACGCTGGACCTCTACATCTGCGCCAAGGACTCCCACGTCGACGCCATGGCGGCGGCCGCGGCCCAGGTGCTGAACGACTACGGCCGCCTGAACCCCAGTGCCGACGCCGGCTTCCAGCGGCAGGAGGGGATCGTCAGCGCCGCCGCCGCCCGGCCCGGCGACACCACCGGCCGGCTGCTGGCGCTGCGGCCCGACCTCGACCGCCGCTATGTCAACCGGGTGCGGCTGGGGGGCATCAAGTTCTGGCTCGACGGCTCCCTGCCCACCGCCTGGATGAGCCAGCCCTACGCCGTGCCGCCCCCGGTCGCCGAACCCGGCTACCGCGCCTACCAGCAGATTCCGGACGCCGTGCTGGAGGCCACCTTCGACAAGTACTGGACCGGCAACGTGCAGATCAACATGCACATGAACGGCGACGCCGCAGCCGAGCAGGCGCTGCGGGCGATCGAGAAGGCGATCGCCCGGCACGGCATGGCCGACCACCGGCCGGTGTTCGTGCGCGCCTCCTACGTGCGCCCTGATCAGATCCGGCGGATGAAGGCGGTGGGGGCGGTGCCCACCTTCCTCACCTCCGGCATCATTCCCGGCGGCGACGCGGTGGTGAAACTCTGGGGTCCGGAGCGGGCCGCCGCCTCGCTGGCGGCCGTGAGCATGCTGAAGGCCGGCATCCCCTTCAGCTTCAGCCACGACGCCCCGGTCTCGCCTCAGCCCTGGGTGCTGGCCCTGGTGGACGCCGGGGTGAACGGGCACTCCGCCAGCGGTCAGGTGATCGGCCCCGACCAGAGGGTCACCCCCTATCAGGCTCTGCGGGCCGTAACGGCGAACGCCGCCTGGCAGATCAAGGAGGAGAAGACGAAGGGCACCCTGGAGGTGGGCAAGCTCGCCGACCTGGTGATCCTTGAGCGCAATCCGCTCAAGGGTGATCCGGCGACGATCAAGGACATCGCCGTGCTCGAGACGATCAAGGAGGGCAGCACGATCTTCCGCCGCGACCCCAGCACCTCGGCCTCCACAGGCCTGGGAGCCTCCCTGCCCTGCCTGCATGCCCACGACCATGGCGCCCTGGCTCCCCTTAGCCATCAGGCCCGCGACACGCTGAGCCTGCTGGTGCAGGCCAGCCGCTGAGCCGCCCCCCCCCCAGGCCCAACTCATAGGCTCCGCCGATGCGCCGCTTCGCCGCCCTCTACCGCGACCTGGACGCCAGCGGCGGCACAGCGGCACGGGTTGCGACCCTTGCGGCGTACTTCGCGGCAGCCGAGCCCGCAGAGGCCGCCTGGGCCCTGCAGGTGTTGCTGGGCAAGCAGGGCCGGCGCCTGATCACCGCCCGCCGCCTGCGCGAGATCTGCCTGCAGGGCAGCGGCCTGCCGGAGTGGCTATTCGATGACTGCTACCGCCAGGTGGGCGATTCCGCTGAAACCATCGCCCTGCTCTGGCAGCAGCACGCCGACCCCAGCGGCCCCGACCCCAGCCCGGAGCCCCTCCAGCCCCTGGATCTCTGGATGGAAACGCTGCTGCCCAGGCTGGCGGCCCTGGAGGGGGAGGCGCAGGCCGAGGCGGTGCAGGCGCTGTGGCGGCAGCTGCCCCCGGACGAGCTGCTCGTGTGCAACAAGCTGCTCACGGGGGGCTTCCGCGTCGGCGTTGGTGAGGGGCTGGTGATCCGCGCCCTGGCGCGCCACGCCGGCCTCGAGGAGGCGCAGCTGCGCCACCGGCTGATGGGGGGCTTCACAGCCTCGGCCGCCGCCTTCGAGCAGCTGCTGCAGGGCGAGGACGACGGCACCGCCGCCCTCAGCCGCCCCTATCCCTTCTTCCTGGCCTCCCCCCTGGATGCCCGGCGGCTGGAGGACAGCGACCCCGGCGACTGGCAGCTGGAGTGGAAGTGGGATGGCATCCGCGGCCAGCTGATCCGCCGCGGCGGCGAAAGCTTCCTCTGGAGCCGGGGTGAGGAGCTGATCAACGCCGCCTTCCCCGAGCTGCTCACCCTGGCCGACCTGCTCGCCGACGGCACCGTGCTCGATGGCGAAATCCTGGTGTGGCCGCCCCAGGCGCCGCATCCCGCCCCGTTTGCCGCCCTGCAGCGCCGCCTGGGCCGTAAGGCCCCCAGTGCCCGGCTGCGCCAGAGCCACCCCGCCACGTTTGTGGCCTACGACCTGCTCGAAGCGGAGGGCCACGACCGGCGCCCCCATCCCCTGAGCCAGCGCCGCGCCGCCCTGGACACCCTGATCCAGGCACTGTCCCAGGCGGCCTCCGCCCCCGAAGCCGGGCTCCTGCGCCTCTCCCCCGTCTTGGCGCTGCCCAGCTGGGAGGCGCTCGAGGCCCTGCGGAACAACGCCCGGGCCGTGGGCGCCGAGGGGTTGATGCTCAAGTCGCTCGCCTCCCCTTACCTGGCCGGCCGCCGCCGCGGCGCCTGGTGGAAACACAAGCTCGAACCGCTGCGGCTTGATGCGGTGCTGCTTTACGCCCAGGCCGGCAGCGGCCGCCGCGCCAACCTCTACACCGACTACACCTTCGGGCTCTGGAACGGCGAAGGCCAGCTGGTCAGCTTCGCCAAGGCCTATTCCGGCCTAACTGACGCCGAGATCGAGGAGCTCGACCGCTGGATACGCCGCCACACCACGGAGCGCTTCGGGCCGGTGCGGGCCGTGGCGCCGCAGCAGGTGTTCGAGCTGGCCTTCGAGGGGCTGCAGCCCTCCCGCCGGCACCGCAGCGGCATCGCCGTGCGCTTTCCGCGCATCAGCCGCTGGCGCAAAGAGAAGCCTGCCAGCGAGGCCGATACGCTCGACGCCGCCCTCGCCCTGCTGGATCCGCCCTCCTGATGCTGAGCCTCGATGAGCTGGCGGCCCTCGACCTGGCGATCTGGCTGCGCTCCGGTACGGAGGCAGCCAGGCGGCTGGAGGTGCGCCAGTCCACAGTGAGTCGCCGCTGCCGCCACTGCCTGGAGCTGCTGCAGCTGGGGCTGGAGAAACACCAGGAGGAATGGCGCCTGGTGGGCGACCGGCGGCTGATCGTCAAGCTGCGCCAGCTGCACCAGCTCGCCCGCTGGCGCGGCATGGCCCCCCTGCGGCTGGAGGGCACCTACTGGTCGGGGCCGCTGCTGGCGACGCCGCCTCCACCGGGCTGGATCGTCGGCCAGTGCAACATCGTCGGGATTCCGCTGCCCCAGGCCCTGCTCCGCGATGGCGTCATCGATGCCTGGCTCACCGGCGGACCGGACTGGCCCGAACCCGACGACCCGGACTTCGCCACCCTGCAGCTCTGCACGATGCCCGTGCATCTGGTGGTGACGCCGCATCACCCGCTGCTCAACCAGGCCGCGATCAGCTGGGACGACGTGATCGCCTTCCCAAGCCTGGCGCTGCCGGAGGGCATGTATCCCCAGACCGAGGCCGTACTGCGCCGCCTCGGCCTCTGGAATTCGCCCCAGCGCATGCGGCGCTACCGCCACGATCGTTGGGAGGGGCGGGCGGAGGCGGACCTTTCAATCGGCTACGCCACCACCCTGAGCGAGCAGGTGGCGGGCAGCCTGCAGCGCCTGCCGCTGCCGTTGCCACTGCAGAGTGGCGAGGCGCTGGTGGTGCGCCGCACCTGGGCCGACCACCCCGCCTGCCGCGCCCTGGTCGCGCTGCTGCTCGAACGGCTGCAGGGCTGGACGGAGCACTGCCCCGAGATCGAAGTGTGCCAGCCCGCCACCGCCTCTGCCACTGGCACCGACCCCGCGGCGGCCGGAGGCGGCGGGTGAAGGCCCTCGCGCCGATCGAGGCCTGGTTCAAGCGGCAGGGCTGGCGGCCCCTGCCCTTCCAGCGCCAATGCTGGCGCGCCTACCTCCAGGGCCGCAGCGGACTGATCCAAGTGCCCACCGGCGCAGGCAAGACCTACGCCGCCGTGATGGGGCCGATCGCCTCGATGCTGGCCGAACCCGAGCCGCCCCAGGGGCTGCGCCTGCTGGTACTGACGCCATTGCGGGCCCTCAGCCGCGACCTGCAACTGGCGATCGAGTCGCCGATCGCCGCCATGGAATGGCCGCTGCGGGTGGGCCTGCGCAACGGCGACACCAGCGGCAGCGAGCGCAGCCGCCAGCTGCGCCGTCCGCCCCAGGTCCTGATCACCACGCCGGAATCCCTGTCGCTGCTGCTGGCCAACCGCCAGTCCCCGCAGCTGTTCGCCGACCTCCAGGCCGTGGTGATCGACGAGTGGCACGAGCTGCTGGGCAGCAAGCGAGGCAGCCAGAGCGAGCTGTGCCTCAGCTGGTTGCGGCGGCTGCGGCCGCAGCTGCGGACTTGGGCAGTGAGCGCCACAATTGGCAACGTCAATGAGGCCGCCCGGGCCGCCGTCGGCACTGCCATTGAACCGCTGATCGTCACGGCCCGGCTGCGCCGCTCCACCGCGATCCGCAGCCTGCGGCCCGAAACAATCGACGGCTTCCCCTGGGCCGGCCACCTGGGCCTGCGCCTGCACGAAGAGCTGGTGGCGGTCCTCGATCCGGCCATCTCCACCCTGCTGTTCACCAATACCCGCAACCAGGCCGAACGCTGGTTCCAGTGCCTGCGCTACGCCTGTCCAGAGATGGAGGGGGCCCTCGCCCTGCACCACAGCGCCATCGACCGGGCCGAGCGCGAGCGCATCGAGGCGGGCGTGAAGGACGGCACCATCCGTTGGGTGGTCTGCACCGCCTCCCTCGATCTGGGCGTCGACTTCCAGCCTGTGGAGCAGGTGGTGCAGGTCGGCTCCGCCAAAAACCTGGCCCGGCTGCTGCAACGCGCCGGCCGGTCCGCCCACAGCCCCGGCGGCACCTCTCAGGTGCTGTTCCTGCCCACCAACGCCCTGGAGCTGCTGGAACTCTCGGCGATGCGCCGCGGCCTGGACGAGGGGCTGGTGGAGGAGCGCCACCCGCCCCGGGCCCCGCTCGACGTGCTGCTGCAGCACCTGGTGAGCCTGGCCTGCGGGCCCGGGCTCGACCCGAAGCAGGAACGCCAGAACCTACGCACCACCTGGAGCTACCGCCAGCTCGACGACGCCAGCTGGGCCTGGTGCCTGCGCTTCCTCGAACACGGTGGCGACTGCCTCGGCGCCTACCCCCGCTACCGCAAGCTGGAGGCAGAGCCGGAGCCGGAGCCACTGCGCTACCGGGTGCGCGAACCGGCGATCGCCCGGCTGCACCGCCTCAACATCGGCACGATCAGCGCCGATCGCGCCGTCACCGTGCGCTTCCAGCGGGGCGCCGTGCTCGGCCACGTGGAGGAGGCCTTCATCTCGCGGCTGAAGCCAAAGGACGTATTCTTCTTCGCCGGCCGCCAGCTCGAATTGGTGCGGCTGCGCGAGATGACGGCCATCGTGAAGGCCAGCTCGCGCAGGAGCAGGACGGTGCCGGCCTGGGCCGGTGGCCAGCTGGCCCTCTCCGACCTGCTCAGCCGCCATCTGCGCGCCGAAGTCGACCGCTGCGCCCGTGGTGAGCTCGACAGCGCCGAACTGCAGGCGCTGGCGCCGCTGCTACGACGCCAGCGCGAGCTCTCCTGCCTGCCGCGCCACGACCAGCTGCTTGTGGAGGTCTGCCGCAGCCGTGAGGGCAGCCACCTCTACGTCTACCCCTTCGAGGGCCGCTTCGTGCACGAGGGGCTGGGCTTCCTCTGGGCCTGGCGGCTGGCGCGGCACCGGCCCGGCACGATCACCGTGTCGGTCAACGACTACGGCTTCGAGCTGATGGCGGCCCGGGGCTACCCCTTCGAGGAGCTGGTGGAGGAGCACGCCGAAACCCTCCTCGACGACGACGACCTGCTCGATGACCTCGCCCAGGCGATCAACCTCTCCGAACTCTGCCGCCGCCGCTTCCGCGCCATCGCCCAGGTGAGCGGCCTGGTGGTCAACGGCCTGCCCGGACAGAACCGCAGCGGCGGCCAGTTGCAGATCAGTGCCGCCCTGCTGTTCGATGTGTTCCAACGCCATGAGCCCGGCAACCTGCTGCTGGCCCAGGCGCGCCAGGAGGTGCTCGAGGAGCAGCTGGAGGTGGGGCGCCTGGCGGCAGCCCTGAGGCGCTTGCGCGCCAGCACCCTTCTGCTGCAGCGCACGCCGCGGCCGGGGCCGCTGGCGTTTCCACTGCTGGCCGAACGGCTCAACAACCGCATGAGCAACGAATCGGTGCTGGAGCGCCTGGCCCGGCTGCGCAGCGAGGCCGAACACGCCGAAGCCTGCGACTAACAGCATTGGGTCTCGCTATAAAACCGCCATGGCGGAGGTGCTGGCGTCGTGAGTCCGTGGCCCGACGCCGACCTGGCCCTGCGCGTCTTCGAGGCCAGCCCGATCGCGATCCTGGTGACCGCTCCCGACGGCACCATCGAGGCCGCCAATGCCGCCTTCAGCCAGCTGAGCGGCTACGCCAACCACGAGACCGTGGGTCGCCGGGCCAGCCTGCTGCGCTCCGGCCGCCACGACCAGGCGTTCTACCGCCAGATCTGGCAGAGCCTGCAGCAGCAGGGGCAGTGGAGCGGTGAGCTCTGGAACCGCCACCGCAGCGGCCAGATCCGGCGCCATGAGCTATCCATCAACGCCATCCGCGACCCCGACCAGCAGATCCGCCACTACGTCGCCATGCTTCGCGACGTGAGCGAGCGCTACGCGGAACAGCAACAGGTGCAACACCGCGCCCTGCACGACGTGCTCACCGGCCTGCCGAACCGCGCCCTGCTGATGGAGCAGCTGGCCGAATGCCTGGCCCTGGCCCGTCGCAACGGCGGCCATCCGGCCGTGCTCTACCTCGACATCGACGACTTCAAACCTGTCAACGACCGCTTCGGCCATGCGGTCGGCGACCGGCTGCTGCGCCAGCTCGCGAAACGGATGGCCGCAGCCCTGCGCCGCAGCGACATCCTCTGCCGAGAAGGCGGCGACGAGTTCGTGCTGGTGGTGTCCGATGGCCGCCAGGAGGATGATCTTCGCCGCCTGGCCCAGCTGCTCCAGGGGGTGGTGGCAGAACCCTGGCCGGGCCTGCCCGAACCACTGACGATCACCCTGAGCATCGGCATCGCCCGTTGGCCCGATGCTGGAGCCAGCGGCGAGGCCCTGCTCGATGCCGCCGACCGGGCGATGTACGCGGCCAAACAGCGCGGCGGTGACCAGATCGCCTTCGCCGGCTCATCCCTGATGGGCGCTCAGCCTCTGGCCCAGCCCTGAGAACAGGCCATCAGGCCATCACGACACCTTTTCGAGGCGCTTGACGATGACGGCCATGAGCACAAGCGAACCGGCGAGGGCGATCAGCAGGGCGATGGTCATCGGGACAGGCAAGAC
>CAIRWM010000127.1 GCA_903882285.1 uncultured cyanobacterium | reverse complement strand
GCCAGACCGGCAAGACCGCCATCGCGATCGACACGATCATCAACCAGAAGGGCGAAGACGTTGTCTGCGTTTACGTGGCCGTGGGACAGAAGGCTGCCTCGGTGGCCAACGTGGTGGAAGTGCTGCGCGAGCGCGGCGCCCTCGACTACACCGTGGTGGTGGCAGCCAGCGCTTCCGAAGCCGCGGCCCTTCAGTACCTGGCCCCCTACACCGGCGCGGCGATCGCCGAGTCGTTCATGTACAAGGGCAAGGCCACCCTCGTGGTCTACGACGACCTCACAAAGCAAGCGCAGGCATACCGCCAGATGTCGCTGCTGCTGCGCCGTCCGCCCGGTCGTGAGGCCTATCCCGGCGACGTCTTCTACTGCCACAGCCGCCTGCTCGAGCGCGCCGCCAAACTTTCTGATGCCATGGGCAAAGGCTCGATGACCGCCCTGCCGATCATCGAGACCCAGGCCGGCGACGTCTCGGCCTACATCCCCACCAATGTGATCTCGATCACCGATGGTCAGGTGTTCCTCAGCTCCGACCTCTTCAACTCCGGTCTGCGGCCCGCCATCAACGTGGGCATCTCCGTGAGCCGGGTGGGCGGTGCCGCCCAGACGAAAGCCATCAAGAAGATCGCCGGCACTCTCAAGCTGGAACTGGCCCAGTTCGATGAACTGGCCGCCTTCTCCCAGTTCGCCTCCGACCTCGACGCCGCTACCCAGGCCCAGCTGGCCCGGGGCAAGCGGCTGCGCGAGCTGCTCAAGCAGCCCCAGTTCAGCCCCCTCAACCTGGCGGAGCAGGTGGCCGTGGTCTACGCCGGCGTCAAGGGCCTGATCGACGACGTTCCTGTAGATCAGGTCGTGGTCTTCGCCCGCGAACTGCGCGAGTACCTGAAGAGCAACAAGCCCGACTTCATCACCAAGGTGATGACGGAGAAACAGCTTGGCGAAGAGGCCGAAGCCATGCTCAAAGAAGCCATCAAGGAGGTCACCTCCTCGATGCTCGCGGCCGCCTGAGGAATCTGAGTCATGGCCAATCTCAAGGACATTCGCGACCGGATCAGTTCGGTCAAGAACACGCGCAAGATCACCGAGGCCATGCGCCTTGTGGCCGCCGCCAAGGTGCGCCGTGCTCAGGAGCAGGTGCTGCGTAGCCGGCCGTTTGCCGACCGCCTAGCCCGGGTGCTGCAGAACCTGCAGACGCGCATGGGCTTTGAGGGGGCCGATGCTCCCCTGCTCTCGCAGCGTGATGTGCGCACGATCACCCTGCTCGCCGTCACCGGCGATCGCGGTCTGTGCGGTGGCTACAACGCCAACATCATCAAGCGCACCGAGCAGCGCTTCGCCGAGCTCAAGGGCCAGGGCTATGAGGTGGATCTGGTGCTGATGGGCCGCAAGGCCATCTCCTACTTCCAGAACCGCGCCTCGCAGTACAAGATCCGGGCCACCTTCACTGGTCTGGAGCAGGTGCCCACGGCCAGCGAAGCCAATCAGATCGCCAGCGAAGTGCTGGCGGAGTTCCTCTCCGGCAGCACCGACCGGGTGGAGATCATCTTCACCAAGTTCATCAACCTGGTGAGCTCTCAGCCCGTGCTTCAGACCCTGCTGCCGCTCGATCCCCAGGGCATTGCCGTGGCCGACGATGAAATCTTCCGTCTGATCACCAAGGATGGTCGTCTGTCGGTGGAGGTGGACAAGCTGGTCAATACCCAGGCCCCTCTGTCTCCGGATTTTGTCTTTGAACAGAACCCCGAGCAGCTGCTCAATGCCCTGCTGCCCCTCTATCTGTCCAACCAGCTGCTGCGCTCCCTTCAGGAGGCCGCGGCCAGCGAACTGGCCAGCCGGATGACGGCCATGAACAACGCCAGCGACAACGCCAAGGCGCTCGCCAAGTCGCTGACTCTCGACTACAACAAGGCCCGTCAGGCGGCCATCACCCAGGAGATCCTGGAAGTGGTGGGAGGTGCTTCGGCGATGTGATCGGGCCTGAGGCCCCTTCAAGAGCCACGAAACAGCAGTCCAGCCGAACGCTTTTCAAGTCGTTTGGCTGGACTTTGTTATGGGCAAGCGAATTCCCCTGCCACCGGCAGATCCAGATGGGATTCACGACCTGAGCTGTGCCTTAGTTACATCCTTGCGCCGAAACCCGATAGCTGAAGCCCGTAGAGCCGGGCATGTTGCTGGCTCCCACCCGCACATTCACCTGACTGGTGCGTTTGCCGGGTACGGTGGGGAATGGTCCCAGGTTGCGCTGTTCCTGTGGGGCCAGGGTAAGGTTTTGATTCACGAGCTGCAGGTTGCTGCCATCGGTGAACCGCAGAAACACCGCCACGGGGAAGGTGCCGCTCGCCGTAGAGGCGGACTGAAGCTTGACCCGGTAGCTGCTGAAGCCGCGGTCGACCGTGAAGTCGGTGTTCCAGTTGGTGCTGCCCACCAGCCGATCGGGGCTGATGCGTTTCTGTACCACCGGCTCGCCCGTACCGCCGATCGGCATCAGGAAGCGGCACTGGCTCTGGGCCTGGGCCTGGCCAGCGGCGCCGCTGAGCAGGAGCGAGGCGGCGAAAACCGCCGCGGCGCAGGAGGATGGGCGGGAAGGCATGGCTGGGGGCGCGGCAATATCGGCAAGTTAGGCCACCCTGGAAGCAGAGGGACTTCCCTGCGCCATGCTGCCGCACGAGCACCGAAACCGATGGCGAATCCACAGCCCCCCGCGCCTGGGGGCGCCCTCCAGCTCCAGGCCCTGTTCCCCCTGGCGGTGGGGATCGTGCAGCTGCCGCTTGATCCCCTGGATGTAGCTGTGCAGATGCAGGCGATCCGGGAGCTGCAGGGCCTCGCCGTGTCCAATCCGGATCCTGGCTGCGCTTGGACCGGCGATCTCCATGGCGTGGGGCAACTCCACCGTCATCCCAGCTTCGCGCCGCTGATCTCCAGCCTGGCCGGGCATGCCGGCGCCTATCTGGAGGGGTTGGGATTTGGGCGCAGCCGGGTGGCCCTGCACATCCAACGCTGCTGGCCGGTGGTGAGTGAGCTGGGCCAGGTGGTGGGGCGGCACCACCATCCCAACGCCCATCTGAGCGCCGTGGTTTACCTCAATGGCGATGGCAGCGGCCGTAGCGGCTGCCTGCGTTTTTTCCCGCCTCGCCAGGCCAATGAGCTGGTGCCGGGGCTGGCGGTGGGCCACGGCGGCCCGATCCTCGCCGATGCTCCCGCCACAGCCCAGTGGAATGCGCCCTGGTTTGATCTGGCGCCGCGGGCGGGCCTACTGGTGCTGTTTCCCGCCAGCGTCGACCACGCCGTGCTGGAGAACGAGGATCCAAACGACAGCCGCTTCTCGATCAGCCTCGATCTGGTGCTCACCGCACCGAAAGGTGAAGGGGGTGCTACAGCGGAGTATCTGGCGCCCCATCCGGGGGAGTGGCAGGAGGTGACTGGATAACCCAAGGCTGCCCTTCAACGCAGAGGTTGCTGTTGCGGGCCCCTGTTTCGCCCCAGGCTGGCCTAAGTTGGCACGATGGCGGCTGAACCCTGGCTAAACAAGCCGTTCCGGCATGGCGCCAGCGGTTTCTTCGGCACGGTGGTGGCGCTGCTGGTCGCCCCCGCCCTGCAGGCCAGCCCAACCGCGACGATCACCGCCTCCGGCACAGTGCCCGAGACCGCCTCGGTGCAGGTGCCGACCAATCCGATCAGCCAGCCGCCCGTATTCTCCAGCAATGGCAGCGTGATGGCGGTGGCCCTCCGGGATCCGGTGCAGATCAACGCCAACGTGCCCAGCCGGGTGGCCTTGAGCCCGCTGCAGCTGGTGCCCCCCCAAGGGGTGAATCCGGGGGCGGTGGGCGCCGACATCAACCTCAGTGCCAATGGCAGCTTGCTGATCGGCGCCACCACCAGTGGCGGCGCCAGCGTTCAAATTCCGCTGGGGTCGATTGCGACCAGCGTGAGCGCCCGCTTTTACAGCACCACAACCCAACCCCTACCGGCGGGCACCTACGCAGCCAGCACTGTGATCAGCGTGCTGGCGGATTGACGCCGCCTGGGGAGGGGTGCTGCAGGCGATCCTTGCCGTGCTCAAGCAACCGAAGCACCAGCTGGCTGCGATGGGAGACGCCGAATTTGTGCCGCAGGGAGCGGCCATGGGTCCGAACTGTTGCGTAAGAAATACTTAAAAAATTGGCGATCTGCCTGTCGTTATGGCCCTCCAGCAGCAGGGCGGCCACGTCTGCTTCGCGCCGGGTCAGGCAGGGGGGCGACATCACCGCATCCAGATCGCTCCCACTCGCCTGCTTCTGGGCGAGCATGAAGGCTTTGAGCTGCGGCGAGCGGTAGGTGTGGCCCAGGGCAAGGTCGCGGATCATCTGAGCCAGGCAATCTCCAGGCGCGAAGATCTCCTGCTCGCTGATCACTGCCTTGACTTTGGATCGAAACGCCAGGCTGATATCATGTTGGCTGCAATCAACAATTAATATAGTGCACAGATCTTTTGCTATCTGATGCACCTGCTCCAGCAGGACGATCCCCGACTCCCCCTGCCCCAGATCCGCCGTTAGCACGAGAATACCAGGCTGGTATTGATGGATGTGTTCCATGGCGGAGGCTGGGCTGGTATCCATGAAAACCACATCGCCTTTGCTCCAGCCAAACAGGTGATCTATGGCGGCCAGCAGCAGTAGCCGGCCAGACACAATGCCCACCCTCGTGCTAAAGCCGCTGCTGCGTAGCCAACTAGTGGAAATCGGGAAATTAAGGCTGGCTTGGCGAACCTGTTCCAGAAGAACCATTGGGCCATAACTTAAACAACGGTCCAAGGAATCTCTGGCAGCCAACAGTGGTTTGATCAGCCGCTGAGATCAGCAATGCTGCTTTTGGCCCTGATCTGCTTCTGAGACTATGTTTTGACGGCTCTATGGATTCATTCTTAGCCTCCTTGGGCTGATTATTGATGCTCAGTCGGAGTGATTGGACAAACCATCCCCAGGCTTAGATAGTCGCCAGCACATGCCGCCGCGCTAGCTGCAGGATCAGGCTGCCGCCATCCCGCAGGGTGAGCAGGTCGGCCAGGAACAGGAACACCCGTTGCTCAGTGCCCCGGCCCTCCACATCGGTGGCCACTAGGGTCAGGGAGTCGGGCAAGTCCTGCCAGGCCAGCCGCGAGAGCATCCTGGAGTAGGTGCGCAGGGCGTTGCGGTAGAAGCCGGTGGGGCTGCTTGGGCCGGTGGGGTCAGAGCCATTGCCTGAGGCCGTGGTTGACCGGGCAAGCCGGTCGGCCAGACCGAGGATCACGCGCTCTTATGCGGGTCCGTATAGGAACCAACCTTGATGGGCCATCTGCCCGAGATTGGCTGGCGCGCAGTGGGTCTAAGATTCAACTGGTAATGACTTCGGGTTCTTATGCAGACCACGAAGGGCCTGGCTATCTCTTAGCGAGGGTCCGCCCATATAGTATTAGTTTTACGTTCCGGAGGTGCTGATGCAGTCACCCGTGGTGGCCTCCCTTGGGTTTCTGGTTACAATGTGTTGAGGAGGTGTGTCATGTCAGTCCCCATTGACGAGAAGCTTGAAGAGATCGCCGCAGCTTGCCAGCGATATGGGATTGAGCGGCTGTTTGTCTTTGGCTCAGTTTTGAGAGACGACTTTAAGCCTGGAGAAAGCGACATCGATCTTCTGGTTGAGTTTGGTCCATTGGAAATTACCAAGCGCTTCCACGTCTTTCTTGACGCTCGCGAGGCCTTACGAAACATCTTTCAGGCCGACGTTGATTTAGTGATGCAGGGAGCGGTAAAAAACAAAATAATTGCCAACGAGATTGATCGAACATAGAAGCTGGTCTATGGCGCGTAATGTATCTGCCTATTGGCAGGATGTCCTTGAAGCATGCACTGCGATTGAAGACGTAATGAGCGGCGTCTCGGTGGAAGAATACAGAAACAAGCGTGCCGTGAGATCTGCTGTCGAGCGAGAGTTCATCATTATTGGGGAGGCACTTAGAAGAGTCAGCGCTCTAGATGAG
>CAIRWM010000126.1 GCA_903882285.1 uncultured cyanobacterium | reverse complement strand
GCACTTCTTGACGCCGTCTTTGAAGGCCATGGATCCGGCGATCTTAAACGCCATTTCCGAGGAGTCGACGTCGTGATACGAGCCGTCGACCATGGTGACCCTCACATCGATCATCGGGAAACCTGCAATCACGCCAGATTGGCAGGTCTCCTTCATGCCGGCTTCCGCCGGACCGATGTACTCCTTAGGAACGATGCCGCCAACGATCTTGTTGACGAATTCGAACCCTGAACCCGGTTCGCCGGGCTCCATTTCGATCACCACGTGGCCGTACTGGCCCTTGCCGCCGGTTTGGCGGGCGAACTTGCCTTCGCCCTTGGCCTTGCTGCGGATCGTTTCCCGGTAAGACACCTGGGGAGCGCCGATGTTGGCTTCCACTTTGAACTCCCGCAGCATCCGATCCACCAGGATCTCCAGGTGCAGTTCGCCCATGCCGGCGATCACTGTCTGGCTGGTCTCGGGATCGGTGGAGACGCGGAAGGTAGGGTCTTCCTCGGAGAGCGATTGCAGGGCCTTGGAGAGTTTCTCCATGTCGCCCTTGGTCTTGGGCTCGACGGCCACGGAGATCACCGGCTCCGGGATGAAGAGCGACTCCAGAATGATCGGATCGGAATCGACGCACAGGGTGTCGCCGGTGGTGGTGTCCTTCAGGCCGAGAACGGCGCCCAGGTCGCCGGCCCGCAGTTCGTCGACCTCTTCGCGGTCGTCGGCCTTGAGCAGGATCAGGCGGGAGATGCGCTCCTTCTTGTCCTTGGTAGAGTTCATTACGTAGCTGCCCTTCTGCAGAACGCCGCTGTACATGCGCACGAAGGTGAGCTTGCCGTAGGGGTCGGCCATCACCTTGAAGGCGAGGGCGCTGAAGGGAGCGCTGTCGTCGCATGGACGGTTCGACTCCGTCCCGTCGGGGAGCAGGCCTGTGATAGGAGGCACATCCACCGGGGCAGGCAGATAGTCGACCACGGCGTCGAGCACCAGCTGCACACCCTTGTTCTTGAAGGCGGAGCCACACAGCATCGGCACGAGGCCATGCTTCACGACACCCTCGCGAATGCCCTTGATCAGCTGCTCCTCGCTGAGTTCACCGTTTTCCAGGTAGGCGTCGAGAAGCTCTTCGTCGCTCTCGGCCACGGTTTCCATCAGCTTGCCGCGCCATTCTGCGGCCTCGTCCTTCATGTCATCGGGAATTTCAGACTCGATGATGTCGGTGCCGAGATCGTTAGTATAGATAACAGCCTTGTTGCGCACCAAGTCGACGATGCCTTTGAGCTCACCTTCTGCGCCGATCGGCAGCTGGATCGGAGCGGCATTGGCCTTGAGCCGATCCTTGATCTGTTCGTAGACCTTCAGGAAGTTGGCGCCTGTGCGGTCCATCTTGTTGACGAACACGATGCGGGGCACGTTGTAACGATCAGCCTGGCGCCAGACGGTTTCCGACTGGGGCTGCACGCCACCCACGGCACAGAAGACAGCCACCACACCATCAAGTACCCGCATCGATCGCTCCACTTCAATTGTGAAGTCGACGTGCCCGGGGGTGTCGATGATGTTGATCCGGTTGTCTTTCCAACTGGTGGAAATGGCTGCCGCAGTGATGGTGATGCCGCGCTCGCGCTCCTGCTCCATCCAGTCGGTCACGGCGGCGCCGTCGTGGACCTCGCCCATTTTGTGGACCACGCCCGAATAGAACAGAATCCGTTCTGTCGTGGTGGTCTTGCCTGCGTCGATGTGAGCGGCAATACCGATATTCCTGACGCGTTCCAGGGGGTAGGCGCGGGCCACTGGCTAGTTCTCCGAGGGTGGGTCGACAAAAAACGGGCATTATTTTACAGACCGGCCGTCGGCAGGGTCTGAGGGGAACTGGATGCGCCCTGGCTCCGGCTCCCGGCAGGAGTTCAGTAGCGGTAGTGAGCGAAGGCCTTGTTGGCCTCGGCCATCTTGTGGGTCTCTTCCCGCTTGCGCACGGCACTGCCGGCCTCGTTGGCGGCGTCCATCAGTTCACCGGCCAGCTTTTGAGCCATGGAGCGACCGTTGCGGGCGCGCGAGAAGTTGACCAGCCAGCGCAGCGCCATGGCGGTGCCGCGATCCTGGCGGACCTCCATCGGCACCTGATAAGTGGCGCCGCCGACGCGACGGGCGCGCACTTCCACGAGGGGCGTGGCGTTGCGCACGGCCGTTTCGAAAAGCTCAAGCGGATCGCTGCCGGTGCGTTCGTTGATCAGGCTGAAGGCATCCGAGAGGATCCTCTGGGCGGTCGATTTCTTGCCATGCTTCATCAGGCGGGCCACGATCATCGAGGCCAGACGACTGTTGAACTGGGGATCCGGCAGGACCGGGCGCTTTTCGGCAGCGTTGCGGCGAGACATGGAACGGGGAGGGAGGTGGCGGAGGAACTCGAGAGGGGGGCTGCGCCGAGCGGCGCGAGCCGCTCAGGGGATCAGCCCTTGGGCGTCTTGGCGCCGTACTTGGAACGGGACTGGCGACGGTCCTTGACCCCGGCGGTGTCGAGGGTGCCGCGGATGATGTGGTAGCGAACCCCGGGCAGATCCTTGACACGACCGCCGCGAATCATCACTACGGAGTGCTCCTGCAGGTTGTGACCGATGCCCGGGATGTAGGCGGTCACCTCAAACCCGGAGGTGAGGCGCACCCGGGCGACCTTGCGCAGGGCCGAGTTGGGCTTCTTCGGCGTGGAGGTGTACACGCGGGTGCACACGCCACGGCGTTCGGGACAGCCGCGCAGCGCTGGGGACTTGGTCTTGCGAGTGAGGCGCTGCCGTTCGGTGCGGATTAGCTGCTGGATGGTGGGCATCGAGGGCCTTTCGGGCTGGTCGGAGCGGACGTCTGTACGAACTGGTCGGACGTCCGACCGATTTCGACAATCCGACACCTTACTGCCCCGTCGCCCCACGTCCAGGCTGGCGGCTGAATGCGGCGCCGCAGGCGCAGGTGCGCACATCCTCGGCGGCCCGCACCAGGAAGCCGCTGCCGCTGAGATCGCCCTTGTAGTCGAGTTGCAGGCCGGTCAGGGTGGCCAGCTGGTCGGCGGGGGCATAGAGCGTGACCCCGTCGGCCCTGGCCAGAGGGATGCCCGCCAGGTGCCCCGGACGCAGCCGGATCGTCCAGCGCTCGCAGCTCCCCTCCAGCAGATCAAGGTGCATCAGCCCGGGGGTGCCGGCCACGGCGGCCTGGCGGCTCAGCTCGGCGGCGGCGGCGGCGGTGATGCGCAGGCTGTGGCCCCTGGGCACGGCGATCGGGCAGGCGTTGGGGTCAGTCTGTCAGCTCCCGGCCATGCCATCGCTGCGACGGGATCCTCCGGCACTGGGCACCAGGCCCAGGCCGTTGTGAACCGAGCCCGCCACACCCCGTCCCTTGACGGTGTGGGCGCCCCCCATCACCAGGCCGGTGGAGCTGCCGCCATCGAGGTTGAGGGCATCGCGCAGGCCGAGGCGCTGCAACAGCAGGGCCGTCTCGCCAAGGGTCGGGCCGTCCTGGCCCACCCCCTCCAGTGTCACCAGCCAGAGGCGCCGCCCGTCGCTGCCGACCACGGTGCGTGGAGCCCCCTGGCCGAGGAAGGCACTGCCGAACCCCTCGGCCGCCCCGTTCAGCACGATGCGGCCGTCCAGCAGCAGCAGCGGCCCGCCGCCCACCACGTTCGAGGCCAGCCCCACCGGATCGCTGGGTTGGCTTTCGAGGCTTAGGTTGTCGCCTACGGACCAGGGCAGAACCGCGCCGGCCCGGGCCACGATCAACACGTCACCGGGCCCAAGCCGGACGCCCGCCGCAAGGCGGGCCGGATCGAAGCGCTGTACCACCTGCCCCTGGTGCAGCAGCAGGCCGCTCTCCCTGCCGCTCAGCGCCCGGTACCAAGGGCCCCAGTCGGCTGTGTAGCGGCTCAGGCCCCGCTGCACGAAGCCGCTGTTGACGAACAGGATGGGCCAGCGCTGGCCGTTGCGGTCGCTGATCACTTCGTGCAGCTGCAGCCGCCCGAAGCGCGGCAGGCTGCGGGAGTCCCAGCCCATGGCCCCCCGGTTGAGGATCGGGCCCGAGAGCCAGCGGCCGTCCTGCCGGAGAGCCCCCAGGGGCAGCCGCCTGACCCGGTTGAAGTAGCCGCCGTTGATCGCCACCAGCGCATCGGCACTGCGGGCAAGCTGGGTGAGCGAGCTCAGGCCCTCCATGCCATCGGCACGGCTGAGCGGGCGCAGATCGAGCGGGCCGCTGCGGGGGTCCAGCCGCACGGCATTGATGCGGAAGCTCAGGCCGGCGATCTGGCGGGTGTGCCGGTCCCACTCCACCTCCCGGCCGAGCAGGCGCTGCAGGCGCGGGTCGATTGCCGGCCCCGTGGATCCAGTCGCTTCACCGGCGCCGGTGTCACTCGGCAGATCGATCACCACCCGGGCTGGGTTGCCCAGGGTGAACACCCGCAGCGGAGTGGCGCCGCGCCCGGTACTGAGCGCCAGGCCGCCGGCGGCGGGAAGGGCCTGCAGCCCCTGGGCCGCCAGGCGCGTCTGGGCGGTGGCGCCGCTGCTCAGGCCGAGCAGCAGGCCGCTCTCCGCGCTGCGCACGGCGGCTGGTCCGTCGAGGTCCAGCACCACCCGCCGCACCCCCGGCTGGCGGGCCGTGCGCACCCCCAGCAGCTGCGCCGCGGGCAGCCGCAGCTCCAGCCGTTCGCCCTGCAGCTCGGGGATCACCCCTGCCGCCTGCAGCAGCTCCGCCACATCCACGGCCACTTCGTCACCAAGGGAGCGCAGCGCCGCCGCCGGGACCTTCAGGCCGCGGCCGTACCACTCCAGATCGAGGCTGCCGTTGCTCAGGCTGCGGCTGCTGAAGCCGAGCTGGTTCTGGAGCACCTCCAGCGGCAGCCAAAGCTGGGCGCCCTCGCTGCTTCCCTGCGCCTGCCAGAGCCAAGCCGCTTTCTGCTCCTGGCCCTGGAGCCGCACCACCGTGCCCTGGCGGCGTCCGATCGGCTGCGACCAAGCCGGGTTCGGTCGAGTCGGCGCAGGGGTGCTCCCAGGCGGGGAAAGCAGCGGTGAGGAGCCTGCTGAGGGAAGGGGCGGCGGTGGTGGAGGTGCCTGGGCCAGCAGCCGGGCTCGCCGCTGGGAATGCGGAGAGGGAGCCGAAGTCTCCGCCGGCGCGACGCCGATGGGTGCGGCCACAGGCGTGGCAGCCAGCAGGGCCGCCGCCAGCGCCGTCCAGGAGGCCATCGCCATCGCCGCGCACTCGAGACTCGAAAGGTAGCCCCGGCTAGCGGGTAGAGGGATGTGGCTCCTTAGGATCTGTGGCTCGCTTCACCAATGGCCCGCCGGCCCATGCCCCATTCCTCCGATTCCGCCTGGCCCCACTGCGACAGCCCTGCTTCGGCGGCGGTGACCGGCGAGAAGGACGCCTGCGGTGTAGGTTTCCTCGCCCATCTCGGCGGCGAGGCCAGCCCCTGGGTGCTGCAGCAGGCCCTGCGCGGTCTGCGCTGTATGGAGCACCGCGGCGGTTGCGGCGGGGACGGCGATTCCGGCGATGGTGCCGGCATCCTCAGTGCGATCCCGTGGGGCTTCCTCGAGGCCGTCTGGCCGGCGGCAGCGGCGGAGGCTGGCCGGGTGCGCGGTTTGGCGATGGTGTTCCTGCCCGCCGATGCGGAGCGGCGGCAGCAGGCCCGCGCCCTCTGCGAACAGGAGGCCGAACGGCTCGGGTTCGTCCACCTCGGCTGGCGGGTCGTGCCCGTCAATCCGGAGGTGCTCGGTCCACTTGCGCGCCAGACGGCGCCGGTGATCGAGCAGTGGCTGCTGTTGGCGCCGCAGGCCAGCGCCGCGGTGGCCGAGGAGGTGAATGCCGTGGAGGCTCTGCTGTTCCGTCTGCGCCGTCGTGCGGTTGATCGGGTGCGCGAGGTCTGGGGAGCCGCCAGCGCCGACCTCTACTTCGCCTCGATCAGCGCCCGCACTGTCGTCTACAAGGGCATGGTGCGCTCCGAGGTGCTCGACGCCTACTACGCCGATCTGCGCGACGAGCGCTACGCCGTCAACTTTGCTGTCTACCACCGACGTTTCAGCACCAACACCCTGCCACGCTGGCCCCTGGCCCAACCGATGCGGTTGTTGGGCCACAACGGCGAGATCAACACCCTGCTCGGCAATATCAACTGGGCCAGTGCCGCCGAGGCCAATCTGGAGGCGGTCTGGGGGGAGGCGGCTGCCGATCTGCGCCCGCTCGTCAACCCCGCCTTCAGCGATTCCGCCAACCTCGACGCCACGCTTGAGCTGATGGTACGAAGCGGCCGACCCATCACCGACAGCCTGCTTACCCTCGTCCCAGAGGCCTTTCGCGACCAGCCCGAGCTCGAAGACCGTCCGGCGATCCGCGCCTTCTACGAATACAACGCCTGTCTGCAGGAACCCTGGGATGGCCCTGCCCTGCTGGTGTTCAGTGACGGCCGCATGGTGGGCGCCACCCTGGATCGCAACGGCCTGCGTCCGGCGCGCTACTGCCTCACCCGCGATGGCTATGTGGTGATGGGCTCGGAGACCGGCGTTGTCAATCTCGATGAGAGCTTGATCATCGAGAAGGGACGCCTCGGACCTGGCCAGATGCTGGCCGTCGACCTCGCCCAGGGACGCCTGCTGCGCAACTGGGAGGTGAAGGAGGAGATCGCCGCCCGCCATCCTTATGGCACCTGGCTGCAGGAGCATCGCCGCAACCAGCCCGTCGGGGCCTGGCAGCAGCAGCGGCAGCTCGGTGATCTTGAGCTGCTTCAGCAGCAGACCGCCTATGGCTTCAGCGCAGAAGACCTGGATCTGGTGATCGAGGACATGGCCTCGGCGGGCAAGGAGCCCACCTACTGCATGGGGGATGACATCCCTCTGGCGGTGCTCTCCAGCAAGCCCCACCTCCTCTATGACTACTTCAAGCAGCGCTTTGCCCAGGTCACCAATCCGCCGATCGACCCGCTGCGCGAAAAGCTGGTCATGAGCCTGGAGATGCACCTTGGCCGGCGCGGTTCAGCGCTGCGGCCGGACCCCGCCGGCGCCGCCGTGCTGCATCTGGCCACGCCGGTGCTCAATGAGGCCGAACTGGCTGGCCTCGGCGGCCACGGGCTGGCCCTGCGAACCCTGCCCACCCTGTGGCCGGTGGCTGAGGGGCCAGCCGGGCTGGAGGAGGCGGTGCGGCGTCTCTGCTTCGAGGCCGAGAGCGCCGTGCGCTCGGGGGCCGAGATCCTGGTGCTCTCCGACCGCACCGCTGCCGATGGCAGCCGTGCGGGCATCAATGCGACCACCAGTACCATCCCGCCGCTGCTGGCCATGGGGGCGGTGCATCACCACCTGCTGCGGCTGGGGCTGCGCCTGCAGTGCTCGCTCGTGGCCGACACGGCCCAGTGCTGGAGCACCCATCACCTGGCCTGCCTGATCGGCTACGGCGCCAGCGCCGTCTGCCCCTGGCTCACCTGGGAGACCTCGCGTCACTGGCTGGCCCATCCCAAGGTTCAGGCCAACATCGAGCGGGGCAAGCTGCCGACCCTCACCCCTGATCAAGTGCAGGCCAACGTACGCCAGGCCCTGGAAGATGGGTTGCGCAAGATCCTCTCCAAGATTGGCATCTCGCTGCTGGCCAGCTACCACGGCGCCCAGATCTTCGAGGCGATCGGCATCGGCGCCGATCTGATCAATCTGGCCTTCAAGGGCACCACCAGCCGTGTCTCCGGCCTCAGCTTCAGCGATCTGGCCAGCGAGACCCTCACCTTCCACAGCAAGGCCTTCCCCGAACTCGACCGCACCAAACTCGAGTTCATGGGCTTCGTCCAGTACCGCACGGGCGGGGAATACCACCTCAACAGCCCGGAGATGGCCAAGGCGCTGCACGCAGCCGTGGAGGCGGGTCCTGGCTACGACCACTTCACCACCTATCAAACCCTGCTCGAACATCGGCCGGTCACTGCCCTGCGCGACCTGCTCCAACTCTGCCCTGCGGCTACGCCCCTGCCGCTTGATCAGGTGGAGAGCATCGAGAGCATCTGCTCCCGCTTCTGCACCGGCGGCATGAGCCTCGGCGCCCTTTCGCGGGAGGCGCATGAAGTGCTGGCAATAGCGATGAACCGCATCGGCGGCAAGAGCAACAGCGGTGAAGGCGGTGAGGATCCGGCCCGCTTCCACCGTCTCGACGACGTCGATGGCGAGGGCCGTTCGGCCACCCTGCCCACCATCCGCGGCCTGCGCAACGGCGACACCGCCTGCTCGGCGATTAAGCAGATCGCCTCCGGCCGCTTCGGCGTCACCCCTGAATACCTGCGCAGTGGCCGGCAACTGGAGATCAAGGTCGCCCAGGGCGCCAAGCCCGGCGAGGGGGGGCAGCTGCCCGGTCCGAAGGTGGATCCTTACATCGCCTGGCTGCGCAACAGCAAGCCCGGCGTGGCCCTGATCTCACCGCCGCCCCACCACGACATCTATTCGATCGAGGATCTGGCCCAGCTCATCCACGATCTGCACCAAGTGCATCCAGCCGCCAAGGTGAGCGTCAAGTTGGTGGCCGAGATCGGCATCGGCACGATCGCCGCCGGGGTTGCCAAGGCCAACGCCGACGTGATCCAGATCTCCGGCCACGACGGTGGCACCGGCGCCTCGCCGCTCAGTTCAATCAAACACGCCGGCAGCCCCTGGGAGCTCGGTCTCACTGAAGTGCACCGCAGCTTGCTGGAGAATGGTCTGCGCGACCGCGTGTTGCTGCGCGCCGATGGTGGGCTCAAGACCGGCTGGGACGTGATCGTTGCCGCCCTGCTCGGTGCCGAGGAATACGGCTTCGGTTCGGTGGCGATGATCGCCGAGGGCTGCATCATGGCCCGCGTCTGCCACACCAACAACTGCCCGGTCGGCGTGGCGACGCAGAAGGAGGCGCTGCGCAAGCGCTTCACCGGCTTGCCAGAGCACGTGGTCAACTTCTTTCTGTTCGTGGCCGAGGAAGTGCGTCAGCTGCTAAGCGTGCTGGGCGTCGCCCGGCTTGAGGATCTGATCGGCCGCTCCGAGCTGCTGGCTCCCCGCCCGGTGTCCCTCGCCAAGACCGGCAACCTCGACCTCTCATGCCTGCTGGCGCCGATCGCCGAGGCCAGTGATCGCGGCTGGCTGAGCCACGACGCTGATGCCCATGGCAACGGTCCGATTCTCGAAGATCAGCTGCTGGCCGACCCCGAGGTGATGGCCGCGATCGAGGGCCACGGCCGGGTGGCGCGCACCCTGGCCATCGTCAACACCGACCGCAGCGTCGGTGCGCGCCTGGCCGGCGAGATCGCAGCCCGCCACGGCAACCGCGGCTTCCAGGGGCAGCTGGATCTCCGCTTCGAGGGGGCGGCCGGCCAGAGCTTCGGCGGCTTCGTGCTCCAGGGCATGAACGTGCGCTTGGTGGGGGAGGCCAACGACTACGTCGGCAAGGGGATCAACAGCGGCCGCATCACCGTGGTGCCGCCGGCGGGAGGCAGCGATCCGGGCAACCAGGTGATCCTGGGCAACACCTGTCTCTACGGCGCCACCGGCGGTGAACTTTTTGCCCTCGGCCGCGCCGGGGAGCGCTTTGCCGTCCGCAACAGCGGCGCCCGCACGGTGGTGGAGGGGGCCGGCGATCACTGCTGTGAATACATGACCGGCGGCGTGGTGGTGGTGCTCGGCAGCACCGGCCGCAACGTGGCGGCCGGCATGACTGGGGGCGTTGCCTTCCTGCTCGACGAGGAGGGAGGAGCGGCCCAGCGCCTCAACGCCGGAACCGTGGCCCTCTGCCCGCTCACCACTCCGGAGCAGGAGGCCCTGCTCAAGCCCCTGTTGGAGATCCACCTGGCCGAGACCGGCAGTGCCAAGGCGGCCGCCATCCTGGCCGACTGGACCAGCTGGAAGGGGCGCTTCCAGGTGATCGTGCCGCCGAGCGAGCTGGCCCTGGTGGGGCTGGCGGAGCGCCAGCAGGTCGCCGTCTGAACCCCGCTGCGACGCGGCCAGCCTCCTTGCCTCAGCGGGGATGCTGGCGCATCAGCCGCTGCACCTCGCCGGCGTGATAGCTACTGCGGGTCAGCGGGCTGCTCACCACCTGGAGGAAGCCCTGCGACTCTTCGCCATGGCGCCGGAACGCCTCGAACTGCTCCGGCGTCACGAAGCGCTCCACCGGCAGGTGTTTCGGTCCGGGGGAGAGGTATTGGCCGATGGTCACGATGTCGACCGCCTGGCGGCGCAGATCGGCCATCACCTCCAGCACCTCGGCATCGCTTTCACCCAGGCCCACCATCAGCCCCGACTTCGTGTAAGTGCGCGGCCAGCCCTGGCGCACCCGCTGCAGCAGCTCCAGGGAGCGCGGATAGATCCCCTGGGGCCGGGCCTTCCGGTAGAGGCGTGGCACCGTTTCGATGTTGTGGTTGAGCACGTGCGGTGCGGCCGCCATCACGGTGGCCAGGGCTTCCCAGTTGCCGCAGAAATCCGGGATCAGCAGCTCGATCGTGGTGAGGGGCGAGCGCTGGCGCACCGCTTCGATGCAGCCCACGAACTGGCTGGCGCCGCCATCGGGTAAGTCGTCACGGTTCACCGAGGTGATCACCACGTGGCTGAGGCCAAGGCGGTGCACGGCCTCCCCCAGCCGCACGGGTTCGCTGGGATCGAGCGGTCGCACGTTCTTGTCGAAGTCGATGTCGCAGTAGGGGCAGGCCCGGGTGCAGCCCGGCCCCATGATCAAGAAGGTGGCGGTGCCGCCGGCGAAGCATTCGCCGATGTTCGGGCAGCTGGCCTCCTGGCAGACGGTGTTGAGCTTCAGATCGACCAGGAGATCGGCCACGGCGCCGATCCGCTCCCGCTGGGGCGCCTTGACCCGCAGCCAGTCGGGCTTGGTGGGGGCTTCGGGGCGCAGGGACTGGCTGGCGGACACGGGCAGAACGCTCGGGGCGCCGCGGATCCAGGCGCCGGTCTGCGGACTCTAGGCAGCGCCGATGACGTCTCCAGGAGGGTGATCCCTTACAGTCGCGCCTTCGGGATGTAGCGCAGCTTGGTAGCGCACTTCGTTCGGGACGAAGGGGCCGCAGGTTCGAATCCTGTCATCCCGATTTCTACTTTCTGAGCCAACGGTGCACTCCGCAGGCAACGTTGTGCCTGGAGCCTCAGCCGAGTTCCGCTCCTGGATAGCCCCGCGGCGTCACCATGCGGCCGTCGCGCACGTAGGTGCTGCTGTTGCCGATCAGGACCAGGGTCAGCATGTCCACCTCCTCCAGGGGCAGGCTGCCCAGGGTGTGTAGTTGCACCGCCTCCTCGGCGCGCCCCAGCTGGCGGGCGAGCGCCACCGGGGTGCTGGGGGGCCTGCCTTCGAGCAGCAGCTCCTGGGCCCGCCCCAGTTGCCAGTCGCGGCCGCGGGAGCGGGGGTTGTAGAGCGCCACCACGAAATCCCCGCTGGCGGCACCGCGTAGGCGCCGCTCGATCACATTCCAAGGTGTCAGGCGGTCGCTCAGGCTGATGGTGCAGAAGTCGTGCATCAGGGGGGCGCCAGCGCGGGCGGCCGCCAGCTGCAGGGCCGACAGCCCCGGATGCACCTGGAACGCCGGTCGCGCCTCGGCCGGTTGCTGCAGCCAGAGCTCGAGGGCGAGGCCGGCCATGCCATAGATGCCGCTGTCCCCGGAGGAGATCAGGGCTACGTTCAGGCCTTGCGACGCCAGGTTCAGGGCCTCGGCGCAGCGCGCCCGCTCCTCGGTGAGGCGGCCTTCCCGCCGCAGTTGATCGGGCCGTCGCAGCGGCTCCAGCAGGTCGAGGTAGAGGCCGTAGCCCACCCAGACGCTGGCGTTGGCCAGGGCCCGGCGGGCATCGCCGCTGAGCAGGTCGAGCTGTCCCGGACCGCTGCCCACTAGGTGCAGCTTGCCGTGCTGGGGGGCCCACTGCTGGGGGGCCAGGGCGATTGCCAGCGTCGCCGCTCCACGCTCACCGGCCCCGGCCCGTTCAATTGTCTTGCCCACCAGCAGGGTGGGGCCGTTCGACCCGGCTGGTGGATCGCCACCGCTGGCGGCAGCGGCAGTGGTGCTGAGAGCCGCACTCAGGGCGGCGGCTTCGGCAACACTGGCGGTTCCCATCTCCCGGGCCACCGCTTCTGAGGGATGGGGCACAGCTACCGCGGCCAGGGTGTCGGCAGGGAAAAGGCGCAGGGGCCAGTCATGCTGCCGGGCCAGCTCCAGCAGGGCGGGCTCGTCGCCTTTGCGATCAATGCTCGCCAGCCCGGCCACCGCAGCCTCGGCAAGGTGATGCTCGGCCAGGGTGCGGGCGAGCAGGCGCTCCAGCACCGTCAGGCTGGTATCCCGCTCGCAGCCCAGGCCCAGCCATAGGCAGGGCGGATGCCAACGGCATCCCTCACCCCGATGGGGCCCGATCACTAGCTCGGGGCTGCCGGTGGTCACCGCATCGTCATGGGAATCGACCTCGGACTCGAACTCCAGGCCAGCGGCCGCCTCCAGCTCGCGCCACAGGGTCTGGCCGCTGCTCTGCTGCAGCCGCAGCGGCCGTCCGGCCGCGGCCGCCAGCATCAGCGGGGTCCAGTCCCCCTCCCCCCGACGCCAGCCCCACGATTGCCCAAAGGCGTCGAGGGCCAGGCGACCCAGGGCCGTGCTGCTGCCGCTGAGCACCGGCTGGGCCTCCAGCAGGGCGGCGATCTCGGCGCTGAGGGCCTCGGCGCCGGCGCCGTGGCCTCCCAGCAGCGGAATCACGAACCGCGCCTGGGGGTCGATCACCACCACGGCGGGATCGCGCTGTTTGCAGGTCAGCAGTGGGGCGATCAGACGCGTCACCAACCCGCAGGCGCCCACCGCCACTACTGCCGAGGCGCTCGGCCATTCCCTGGCCAGCCAGGGGGCCAGCGCAGCCACAGGGGCTGGTGATGTTTCGCCGGCTGCCCCGGAGCTGGGCCAGCGCACGGCGGTGAGCATGCCGACCTGCTCCAGCTGACGCAGCACCGCCACCGCGGCGGGGCTGAAGCCCAGGCCGACGATCCTCCGCTCGGGGTTCCTCATTCCTTCAGCTTCTCGCGCAGCCCCGCCAGGGGACCGCGCCGTTCGGGCCTGCGCAGCGTGCCGTTATCATTCACCTGATCCCTGGCCGAGCCGAGATTGGCCGTGGTGGGGGTATGGCGCCCGGGGGACGGCAGCGGCTTCGGCGCCACCTGGAGCGGAGAGGCCGTCAGGGGCGGCGGGATCGAGGCAGGGGGGGGCTCAGGATCCGGCTCTGGGGCTGCTTCGGGAGCAGCTGCAGGAGAGTTTTGGGGGGCGGTGGCCGCCTCCGAGGGCACCGCCTGCTCAGGCTCTAGCGGCTCAGGCTCTGCCTGTTCGGGCTCCGCTTGGGGCTGGCTGGCCGCAGGTGCCTCCCCGGCCAGGGTGGGCGGCTCCACTGCAGCCTCGGCCACCGCGGCCTCTGGCTCTGCTGGAAGGGCAACGGCTGGATCGGCGGGCACAGGCAGGGCCGGAAGGGGGGTGCTGGCCTCCGGGGCCACGGGGGGCGCCGGAGGCGGCGTCTCGCCCAGCAGCTGCGCCAGGCTGGTGGCGTCAAGTCGGCCGGCCAGCCAGGCGGGGCGAGGCGCCGCCGCATCCAGCTCCACCTCGCTCACCAGACTGTTAAAGGGTGGGGCCAGCGGCTCGCCGCGGCTGTCCAGCAGTTCCAGTTGCACCGCGTTGGCACCGCTGCGCAGGCCCCGCAGCCAGAGCGGCGTCTGGCGATCGACCAGGAAGCTATCGCCGTTGATGGTGATCCGCAGCCGCCAGCTGGCCTCGGCCGAGCGCAGGTGTTGCAGCGGCGCATCCGGCAGTAGCCAGTCGAGCAGCACCGGTTCTGCCGCCACGCTGCCGCTGGGGCCGACCGGGATCAGCTGGGCCGTGCCGGCAGCGGGCAGGGCCAGCGGGTTGCGGGCGGTCCGGTGCAGCTGGATCTGGGCCCAGGCGCCGGGACTCTTCACCGCCTCCCCCCAGGGACGGGCGGCATAGACCGTCAGCCGGTGGCTGCCGGGACGGAGAGGCGGCATGGTGATCTCCGTGCCCGTGATCCGCCGTGGCTCCTCCTGGTCGAGCTGGACCACGAGGTGAGGCCCAAGACCCAGCGCTCCGGCATCCACGAGCGGCCAGTCGCGCACCCTCAGCCGCAGGTTCCATTCCCCAGCCCCCAGCAAGCTGTCATCCGCCGGCGCGAGAATCTCCACCATGGGTTGGCGTTCGGCCAGGGCCTCCTGAAGCTGTTGGACGGCCAGGGGCGGGGCCACCTCCTGGAGCCGGGACGCCGGCGCCGGTCCGGTGGCGATCGGGGCCTTTCCAGTCGGGCCCTGCCAGGGCAGCAGGCCGAGTGCAGCAGGGGCACCGAGCGCACTGGCCTGAGCAGCGGCGCTCGGCCCTGCCGGCAGGAACAGGTTCAGAACCAACAGCAGAGCCAGGCCATGGCCCAGGGCTGCCCCCAGCCTGGGCTGCAGAGGCATCCGGCAGCGATGCTGCGCTGCCCCCACCCTTGCTCGCTGGCCACTGCTGCCGCCCACACCTGCCTTCCATGTCATGGAGCCATTCTGCTCAGCGACGGAAGGGCGACGAGTTTCACTCGTTAATCGCGCCAATATGGGCCGTCAAGTGGTAAGAAATCCGGCGCAGACCTGTCATTTTCATTGATGACAACCCTCTGCCAGACCCCAGTCGCAGCCTGGGCTGGGCCGGGATTGAACCTTTGTAACTTGCGGGCGATTTCGCTTGTTTTCGCCCCCTATACTTCCGCCAGCGGTCCCCTTTTGGGGCCCAAAGCTCCAGTCGCGGCAAGGGTTTTCGCCCGTTGCCCGGCTGGCGCCCATGGCCCGGGTCGGTCCTCGTGACTGTCCTTGCCACTGGGCCCAGGGCGGCTTCCTGGCCGTCGCCCGATCCGTCGAGCGACAGTCCCGCCGTCTGCCGAAGGGGTGGCCCTCCACCTCGACTCCGTCCCTCGAGGAACCTCTCGATGACCATCAGCCCACCAGAGCGTGGGGAAAAGGCGAAAGCCATGGTCGACCGGAACCCCGTTCCGGCCACGTTCGAGCTTTTTGAAAAGCCCGGGCATTTCGATCGCAGCCTCGCCAAGGGTCCCAAAACCACCACCTGGATTTGGAACCTCCACGCCAACGCTCACGACTTCGACAGCCACACGAGCGATCTTGAAGAGGTCTCACGCAAGATCTTCAGCGCTCACTTCGGCCATCTGGCCG
>CAIRWM010000125.1 GCA_903882285.1 uncultured cyanobacterium | reverse complement strand
CCAGTCGATCCTCGACGGCCAGGGCCGTGTGGTGAACACCTGGGCTGATGTGCTGAACCGTGCTGGCCTGGGCATGGAAGTGATGCACGAGCGCAATGCTCACAACTTCCCCCTTGATCTGGCTGCTGCAGAAGCCACCCCCGTGGCCCTGACCGCTCCGGCAATCGGCTGATCGAGCTCCCTCTGGTCTTAGTTCAAGGAATTCTCAACCGGCTGCGCCGGAGAAAGCCCCCTCAACCGAGGGGGCTTTTTGCTGGGGCGTGGGAAGAACTCCCCGAAGCGGCATTCTCGAGGGAGCTCTGCTCTGGTCATGGCCACCAAGCGCACTCTCAACGCCAAGAACCTGGAGTCGCTCGGCGCCGCGGCGCTGGCGGAGCTGCTGATTGAGGTGAGCGCTGGCCATGCCGTGATCCAGCGTCGGCTGAGACTGGCCCTGGCAGCCGCCAACGGGGTCGAGGAGGCGGCCCAGGAGGTGCGTAAGCGCCTCGCAGCTATCGCCCGCTCCACCACCTTCATCGATGCTGCCAAGCGCAAGGCGCTGTTGGTGGATCTGGAGGCCCAGCAACAGGCCATCACCGGAGCGATCGCCGCAGCGGATCCCGTGCTGGCGCTGGAGCTGCAGGTGCGGCTGCTGGAGCTAAGCGAGGGGGTGCTGGACCGCTGCTCCGACTCCACCGGCGCCATGATCGGCCTGTTCCAGCGCGGGGTGGTGGCCCTGGCGAGCCTCACCACGGCCGCCGGCCTCAGCCCCGATGCCCTTGTGGAGCACGCGGCCGATCTGCTGCAGGAGCACGGCTACGGCCAGTTCGAGGATCTGATTCCGGCCCTGGCCCCTGTCCTGGGCGACGCGGGGTTGATGCAGTTGGAGGAGGCCCTGCTGGCGCGCGGCGTCGTGGACCGCTTCGCGATGGAGCAGCTCGCCCGGGGCCGTGGCGATCTGGATGGCTACCTGGAGCTATTCGAGCCCTCCCAGCTCAGCTGGCCTGATACCGCCGCCGAGGTGGCCGGCCACCTCCTCAAGGGCGGCCGGGCCGAACAGGCCCTGGCGGTGCTCGATCGGGCCGCCAAAGCGAGCCAGAACATGCAAGCCGAGGCGTGGCACGCCACCCGCATCGCCGTGCTCGACGCCCTCGGCCACTGCGAGGAGGCGCAACAGCATCGCTGGCAGGTGTTCAGCCGAACGCTCTCCATTCCGCTGCTGCGCGAGCTCCTCCAACGACTCGATGACTTCGCCGATGTGGAGGCCGAGGAGCGGGCCTTCGCGGTGGCGGAGCATCACCCTTTACCCCTGGCAGCGCTGCAGTTTCTGGTGTTCTGGCCCGCCCTGCCCCGCGCGGCCCGCTACGTGATCGAGCACCGCCTCGACTGGGATGGCGATGCCTATGAGGTTCTTGAGCCAGCGGCGGAGCGCCTCAGCACCGACTATCCCGTCGCGGCCAGCCTGCTGCTGCGCACCATGGTTGTGTTCACCCTGGCGATGGGCCGCTCCAAGCGCTATCGCTACGCCGCCGAACACCTGCGTCAGTGCGAGCAGCTGCAAGCCCGCATCGATGACTGGCAGGGTTTGGAGAGCCACACCAGCTTCGTGGGGCGGCTGCGAGAGGCCTTTGGCCAGATGTGGAGCTTCTGGCAGCGGCTGGAACGCTGAGAGCGATCTGGTGGGTCCGCCGGTACGTTCAGCGGAGCAGCACCACACAGGGCACAGGGCACAGCGGTGAGACGGTGGATGAGACGGTGGATGAGACGGCGCCGACGGCGATACGGACAGGGCCCGCTGTCCCGATGGCTGGCAGCACTGTTGCTTGCGCTTGCCCTGCTGCAGGGACTGGTGCCGGGCGTCATCGCCGCGGGCTCCGGCCCTGCGGCCGTGCTCGGCACCGCCACCCAGCCCTGGCCCGAGAGCAGTGAAATCCTCGCCAGTCGTTCGCTCTGGAGCCGCCCCGAGAGCTATCCGCTTGAGCAGACGCCCCGCGCGGATCTCTACCGCCCGAGTGCCGACTGGATCGGCCGGTTGATCCTGCCGACGCCGCAGGAGACGGCAGCACCAGGCGCCCCGGCAGGGGACTGGGTCTGGATTGAGATGGAGCAGGCACCAGAGGCTCAGCAGGCCCTGCTCGGCAGGCGGTTGCGGTTGCAGTGGGCCGAACGGCCCGAACTGCAGCGCCTGGTGGCGAGTATCACCACCACCATCCAGTTGGGCCAGGCTGCGCAAGCGGCGGCGGCCGAGGGCAATGTGGTGCCCACCCGCCTCGATGGCCGCCGTGTCGGTCCCCTGCAGTCCCTCGCCGGGGCCCGCCCCAACGACGACGTCGTCGTGGCACTGGAGGACGTGGCACTGGAGAAGTTGGACCTGGAGGCTGTCACGCAGCAACAGCCAACTGTGCGCATCGCCCGGCCGCCGCTGCAGATCAGCGGCCGCTGGCAGGGCCTCGTTCAGATCGTGGCTCCTGGCCCTGGAGCGGACCTCTGGCGGGTGATTCATTACAACAAGGCTTCCGCCCACTTTGACGGGGCCCAGGAGACGATCCGCATCCCCAGCCTTCCGAGCGATCGCTACGGCCGCCGCCTGCTCGATCCGGCCGGCCTGCTCGCCTCCCCCCTCAACGCGCAGGGCTGGTTGATCCAGGGCGCTCCCGCCGCCGACGGCGTGTTCACCGTGCAGGCGCTGCTGCCCCATGAGCTGCTGCAGCTTCCCGTCAGCCGCGTGGTCAGCGGCACCGATCACGCCCTCGCCGACCTGCGGCAGCACACCTGGGCCGCTCCCCTGCGGCGCGGGAGCGTACAGCGCACCGCCCTGATCCCCACCGGCCAGAAGGCGCCGCGCTGGGCGCCGGGGGAACGGGCGCTGCTGCTGCACCTCTTTGGCGGCATCGGCGGAGTGGATGGCGAACCGGTGAGTGGCTGGACCGTCACCGGACACTTCGCCTTCGGGGAAGGGGAGGTGGTGCGCGATACCTTCACCGGCCAGCCGAGGCTGGCGCTCCACTACCTGCAGATTTACGCCAACAATCCCAATGGCATCGTCGCTGGCCGGCAGGACTGGAGCGCCTATGGGGGCAACCTGCAGCGCGGCTGGATAGGCCTGCGGCCCTTCGCGGATGCCCTGCTGCCCATGGGGGCGGAGGTGCTCGAGGCGATTGAACTACAGGCGGAGCTGATCGCCGCCCGCTATCGCAGCGGCGACGGCAGCGGCGTCGCCCTCGTCACCCCCTCCACCTCCTGCGTGCAGGATTCCGCCCAGGCGCTCTGGATCTCGATCCAGCAGCTGCGCCAGGACGCTGCCAGCCGCCAGCTCTCTGATGCCCAACAGCGGCAGCTCCACCAGCTGGGAATGGCCTTCGATCGCCTGCTGGAACCCTTTGGCCGGGTGCGCGGCGACTGGTATCGCAACGCCAGCACCACCCTCCGCACCCTCGGAATTGCCGCAGCTCCCGGCCCCCAGACCGGCGATCCCTTCCAGGCCAGCCAGAGCCTCAGCGATGTGCTGCTCAGCTGGCGCTCGCTGCTGCCGCGCAGCGCCCACGACCTCTTTGCCGAGGAGTTCCTGAGGCTGGGCATCCCGATGCTGCTGCTGCGCACCAATCAGATTCCCGGGGCCGATCCAGCCCTGGAGCCCGTGGCCCCCACGGCCCTGCTGGGTCAGCTGCCCGCCGCGAACACCCTGCTCAGCCGGCTGGGGGACAGCCTCTTCCCCCGCTGGCGGCCCGAGGGGCAGCTCGCCGCGCTGGCGGTGGCAGGGATCTATGGCGCCCTGGCGCTGACGCTGGCTCGACGCCTCGGCTGGCAGCACGGCTGGTGGCGCGGGGGTCTGCCCGGTCGCATACTCGCCGCTGCCTGGCTGTTCGTGGTGCCGGCCTTCACGGAGGAGCTGCTCTTTCGCGCTCTGCTGCTGCCCTCTCCCCATGGTGGCCTCTCGCCCCTGGCGATGCTGCCCTGGATGGCGCTCAGCGTCGGGTTGTTCGTCGCCTGGCTTGGCCTCACCAGGCACCGGCACGATCAGCGACGCCTGCGGGAGGCCCGCTTTGTTCAAGTCGGCCTGCTTGGCGTGGCCTGCACCATGGTCTTCTGGCTCAGCGGCTCCCTGTGGTGGGCAGCGACACTGCACTGGCTGGCCGCCCTGGCCTGGCGGGAACCCCTGGCACCAGAGTCGCAACCGAGCTAGTGCATGCGTACACCAACAGAGTTTGCCCTGGTGCCGCTCCCCCTCTTGCAACTGCAGCCTTCGCGCCTCGAATCGATCGACGACTGGCCCTGGCTTCAGCACGACGTGCTCTGCTGCAGCCGAAGCAGGCAGGTCTGCATGACCTGCCATTTCTTGTGCCATCACTGCGGCAGCGAGGCTATCCCGCTGCTGGCCTGCCATCTGCACCATGGCCGGATCGCCCACGGCGAGCGCAGTTTGGGTCTCAGGGGCATCACGGCCAGCAGCACCACAGACCAGCAGGGGGTCGGGGAGGTGCAGCACCCGATCGGCCAAGGCGGCGAGCGCCCGCATCTCGGGCGGCGACTTGGGCGGCGATTGGTCGGCGATTGGTCGGCGACCACCACCGTGAGCGGGGAGTCCAGCTGTCACGACGCCTGAATCCACCCATCGGCGCTGGCGTATGGATCCAGCCCCCCGGTCACGAAGGCGGCGCTGGCGAAGCGGGCTCCCGGTTGCCGAGAGAGGCTCGTGTTGAGCCGTTAAAGCAGCGGGCCCAGCAGCGGAGCCGCCACCAGGCCCCGGATCAGCGGGAATGGCCGGCTCTGTCAGCGGGCCATGGTGGGGAACGGCCCGCGCCAGGTGGGCGCCACCAGCACCCACTCCCGAAACTCCAGGCCATGGCGCTCGGCGGCCAACAGGGCGATGCCGGCGGCGTGATCAGGTGCGGAGCTTCGGTACTGTTTGCGGAGTTCTGCGGCTGGCGATGGCGTGCAAGCAGGGCGTCACTGAACGGCTCCCATTCCTGGCGGCTGGAGATTATTCTCAGCGCCAGCAGCAGCCAGGCTGGGCCTTGGCCACTCCCCCTCGTGAGGGCGATCTCGAGGCTGCACCCCGGCTGACGCCAGCGATAGCAGCTGCTGCCCAGCGAGAGGGAAGGGAAGACAGAAGGAGACGTGGGAGGAGGAGCGGTTCAAACTCCACCACGTAGACATTGCAGAAAACTGACCGGATTGTCGATACCTGCCAAGCGCTATTCCTCCAGCCGGGACGGCAAGGTGCTGCTCTCCGCTGGATCCCAGAAGAGCTGCGCATGCAGCTCGATCGGGTCTGAGCCGCCCAGGGCCTGCAGCGGCACGGACGGACGCCGAAAAGCATGGAGGAGATGATCGCCGCCTACCTGACGTCGCAGGCAGAGTTCTGATGCCATGGGCGACTGACGGAGAAGCCTGAGGAATCCCTGCTCAGCTACGCAAGCTGCACGTTGTCCTGAGCATGCAGGAAGCGATCCGGTCGATCCACAGCTTTGATCTCAATGATCTGTAAAGTCCGGAACGCTTCCAGCAATGGGAAGCCTCCTTTTGAGGAAGTGGAAAGCCTGAACAACGTCTTTCGCGATCTCGCGCGATAAGCTGTTTTGAGTAACCACAATCCACCCATGCTCACTGGTACCGAACTGCTCGCCAAAGTCAAGGAGCTTGGCGGCGTCTCCAAATCCCACCTCGTTCGCAGCTGCGGCTACCTCAGCACCAAAAAAGATGGTGGCGAGCGCCTCAACTTCACCGCCTTCTACGAGGCCCTGCTGGAGGCCAAGGGCATGACCCTGGGCGGCAACGGACGGGGAGACGGTCACCGCCCTGGGCGGCGACTCAGCCACGTGGCAACCGTGCAGGGCAACGGCAACCTGCTCATCGGCAATGCCTACACCGCCATCCTTGGACTGGAACCCGGCGATGAGTTCGAGATCAAATTGGGCAAAAAACAGATTCGACTGGTGCCCGCGGGCGGCGGCGGCGAAGAGGAATGAGCTGTTGGCGCACGATGTCGCTGCGGTGGCCGAAGGGGGTGTCGATCTCCTTGACGTTCTTGCCGCAGCGTCGCCGTATCCCCTGGTAGGCAGGCGCCTCCTGGATCCGCTGATGCAACCTCCTTCGGGATGTCCACCGGACGATCGAACCGGCCCCATCGCGCAGACAGGCCATGGCACACCAGGAAATGCCTGGAGATCGCTCAAAGGCCGCGAAGGGTTATCGCTCCACATGGAGCTGGAGCTCGTAGCGGAGGTTGCCACGCCGCAGAAGGCCGATTTAGGCGCGTGCCACGGAATGAAACTCTGTCAGAGTGCTGGCTCCATACGGTGCCGGCAGCTCATGGAGCTGAAATGTCAGAACCCTGAAGGCCGCTGTTGGATGAATCGGTATTGGTTGATCAGCCCGGTGGGTTACTGAATGAACAGTCATGAAGGCAATCGCTTTCACAGAATGCCGGGCTCAGGCGCATTGATGGACATACTGAGTGGGGACTCTCAGTCTTGGGCAGTCTGGGAAACGCCCTTAATTAACTCAGCAGAGACTAACTGACTGAGGGAAGTTTGCGACAATTCCCAACATGCTAAGGTGAATGCAGACGTCCCCCTTAATGGCCACTAAAACTTCTACAAAACGTACTGAGTTTGCAGCCGCTATGTAGGTACAGTCATTCGGAGCAGGACCTGCGGGATTACATCCTGTTGCAGATCATGATCCTGGTGGGCGTCGTGGAGGCCACCGCCCAGCAGCGGTGTCGATCTCCGGGCTCAGAAACAGAAGGGCAGAAACTGGGTGCGGCAGGCTGCGTAGCCATCCACCAGGGCGCCCAGACCGATCTGATGGACAATCCCCGAGCCGGTGATCGCCTCCGTGAGGATGCCGATCACCAGGCCCAGCATGGCGGCGCGGCCATTGATGAGTTCAGCGCGCTTGAGCTGCTCCAAGTGAATAAGTTGCTCGGCGCGATGCTGGAACCACTGATCGTTGGCGGGGGTGTTGGTCATGGGATTTGCGAGGCAGGGTATAGAGAGACTGTCTGACAGGCTGACCGGGAGCTCAGCGGTCCCGGCTGGGGGCGAGGTCGCTGGGGCGGCTGAGCACGAAGATCGTCATGCCGGTGAGCACAACGATGAGGCCGATGAGGGCGGCAATGGCGGCGGTGTAGTCGGTGCTCATGGCGATCAACCGAGCCCGATCTGGGAGAGGATGCCTTGGCCGGTGAGCAGCTCGGTACCGAGGCCGATTACGAAGCCGAGCATGGCAAGGCGGCCATTCCAGGTTTCGGCGAAAGCGACAAAACCGAAGCGGGGGGTGGAGTCAGCCATGGGTGTTGCGGTTTGTTGCTGAGACTGTAACAGCTTGTAAAGGTTTTGTCACTGTGACGCGCCGCGACGGGGTGCTGGCACAAGGTTCTGCGGGCTGCCGGCACGAAAGGCGGCGATGTTGGCGGCCGTGATCGCCAGGAGCCGGCGGCGCGACGACCGGGTGGCCCAGGCGATGTGGGGGGTGATCACACAGCGCGGTGCGCTCAGCAGGGGATGGTCGGGCGGCGGGGGCTCCACGGAGAGCACGTCGAGCCCGGCACCGGCGATGCGGCCCGCATGCAGGGCGGCGGCCAGATCGGCCTCGTTAACGAGGCCGCCCCGGGACGTGTTGATCAGATAGGCCGTTGACTTCATCAGCGCGAGCGTGGCGGCATTGATCAGCTCATGGGTTTGCGGCGTCAGCGGGCAGTGCAGCGTCACCACATCGCTCTCGCGCAGCAACCGCTCGAGATCGACGACCTCGACGGCCTCAGCCTCGTTTCCATCCCCAGCAAGGACTTCATTGCCACGGCGCCGGTTCACCAGGAGGCGCATGCCAAACGCCCGGCCGATGCGCCCCACCGCCGCCCCGATCTGGCCGTAGCCCACGAGACCCAGGCTGAGACCGGCCAGTTCCTCCAGGGTGCCGTCCCAGTAGCAAAAGTCCGGACCGGCCGACCAGCGTCCCGCGTGCACCGTGCGGTCGTGGTGGCCGGTGCGGTTGGTGAGCTCCAGCAACAGCGAGAACATCGCCTGCGCCACGCCGGAAGTGCTGTAAGCGGGAACGTTGCACACCACAATGCCCCGCGCCTGCGCCGCCTCCAGGTCGACCACGTTCACACCGGTGGCCAGCACGCTGATCAGCTTCAGCTGCGGCAGCGCGGCAATCGTTTCGGCCGTGAGGGGCGTCTTATTGGTGAGCAGGATCTCCGCCTCAGCCGCCCGGGCAACCACCTCATCGGCGGCGGTGCGATCAAATCGCACGCAGACGCCGAGCGCCTCGATCTCCGCCCAGCTGAGATCGCCGGGGTTGGCCGTGAAGCCGTCGAGAATCACGATGGTCATGCGTCGACCGCGATCCGCGGCTCCGATCCACACCTCAATTGTTCCAGTCGTTACGGAACTATGGTCTAGCGCCGCCTCCAGGCTGAACGGGAGCGTGGCCGGGCCTACCAGCCGCGCTTCCGGCGGGGGGAGGTGCTGGCCTCCTGGCTGGGCGATGGGCCTGGTAGTCGGGCTCACGATCGCCCTGGGGCAGCAGCTGCGCTGCCTGCATCCGCCGGCGGGAGCCCTGGCCCTGCTGGGGGTGCTGCTCCAGGCCCGGCCGGGGCTCATGCTGATGCCGATGCTCGCCGACTCCCTGGTGCTCACCGCCATCGCGGTGCTGTTCCACCGTCTGAAGCTCGACGACGCACCCTATCCGCACCACTGGTTCTGAGATCCCGCCGTGACCGCCGCCAGAATCAGCGGCATGGACCTGTATGCCGATCTGATCCGGCGCGTCGTGCTCGACAGCACCACTCTGCCCTGGACGTCCTCACCGATGGCGGGGGTGGAGCGACGCCAGCTCGATCGCCGCGGCGGCGAAGTGGCCCGCGCCACTTCGATCGTGCGCTATGCCCCCGGCAGCCATTTCGAGCCGCACATCCACGGTGGCGGCGAAGAGATCCTGGTGCTGGAGGGCACCTTCAGCGATGAACAGGGCAACTACCCGGTCGGCACCTACCTGCGCCATCCCGCCGGCTCCGCCCATGCGCCCTTCAGTGAGGCGGGCTGCACCATCTTGGTGAAACTGCAGCAGATGCACCCCGCCGATCAGCAGGGCGTGGCGATCGCCACCGCCCGCACCGCCTGGGTGCCGGGCCTGGTGAGCGGACTGCAGGTGATGCCCCTGCACGGCTTCGGCTCCGAGCACGTGGCCCTGGTGCGCTGGGCGCCGGGCACCCACTTCCAGCCCCACAGCCACCCCGGCGGCGAGGAGATCTTCGTGCTCGATGGTGTCTTCCAGGACGAGCACGGCAGCTATCCCGCAGGCACCTGGCTGCGCAATCCCCCCGGCAGCGTGCATCGCCCCTGGAGTGACCCTGGTTGCACGATCTGGGTGAAGACGGGCCATCTACCGGCGACGCTGGCCAGCGACGGCCGCTGAAGCGAATCGTCACAGCTACCAATCCACGCCTCCCAGGCCACCGATTACCCCCAGTTGGGGACATCGCCATCGGCAGCGGCCGTCAGACACTGGAATCATCGAAGAAGCGAGGGGCGACGACCATGGCCAAGCTCACGACCACCACCAACAACAGCCGCACCTGCCTGGGCCGCACCTGCCTGAAGTGGGGCGCCGATGGCGAACTCACCGCTCTCGACCGCGAGCTGGTGCTGGAGCGCCTGGCCCAGGTCGATCGCGGCGTCGCTGAACTTCGCCAGGAGAACCGGGGGCGCGAACCCTGCGTCCTGCCCAGCTGAACCGCCCCCAGCCCAGCGTCACTCAGCTCCAGCCGGCTCAGGGCCAGGCGACAAAGCGCAGGGGTTCGTATTTGGCAATTGAGAGCGTCCAGGCCCGGATCGCCAACTCCTGAAGGCTGCGCAGCAGGACGTCCGTCTCGCCACCGGCAATCCAGGCTGCCTTGAGAATCGGTAGTTTTTCGCTCATCACCTCCAGGGGGATTTCCACCAGGAGCAGGCTGGCTTCGGCCGCCGCCCGTTGCATCGGAGCCTCATCACTGCGCTGCCAGAGACGTGTCAACAATTCCAACGCCAGAGTACGCCCCGCGTCGCCGGGATCATCGGACTCGGCAACACTCTCCGGCTGGGATTGGCCCGAGAGCGGCAAGGCACGTTTGCCGCCGAACTCCACCAGAGCCAGGGCAACGAGATAGGGACGATCAGCCATGGGTGATCCCTGAACGACCCCCCCAACCTGAACGATCCGAAGCCATCAGTGCGGTACTTCGCCACAAACTGAGTAAAACTCCTCATTGCAACGCGCGCGTCTCGATTTCCAGCCACGTCGGGAACGCACAGACCAGATCGGCACGCCATCAGGTTAAATTCGCCGGGCCAATCTTCCCCGTCATCGGGATGTCGACCATGGCCAGCATCACCGACCAGCTCCAGAGCTATCGCTCCGCCCTCGCCGAGGCCCAGTCCAGGGGGGATCAGGCGATTGCCCGCAAGCTTGAGCAGCAGATCTTGGAGCTCGAGGCGTTCCAGCAACGTCACCCGGAAGAGGCTGAAGCCCCTACCCCGCTTGAGGTCTTCTGCGACCTCAACCCCTCGAACATCAACTGCCGCGTCTACGACGACTGAGCCAGGCCACAGCCCGAAGCGGAGCAAATGCCCCCATTTGGGGGCAGCGCATGCTCCCAGCGTTGATCGATTCTTGAAGCTGACGGCATCAGTGCTGCCATGGGTCAAACCACATTCACCACCACCCTCACCGTTGGCGAGCTCGAAGCCAGCTACGAGATGTACTGCAAGGCGCTGCGGATCCTAATCAGGGAGGGCAAAAGCATCGAACAGATCCAGAGAAGCGTCTGCTGGCATCGCCTAGATACCCTGTACCGCTCCTTGCCAGGGCAATACAAAGAGCCCAACCATCTTTACTTCCTGTTCAAACGAGAGATCGGCGCGTGAAGCGTGTTCTTGCCATCATCCTCGGCGGGGGTGCCGGCTCCCGGCTGCAGCCCCTCACCCTGACCCGCGCCAAGCCTGCGGTCCCCCTGGCTGGCAAATACCGGCTGATCGACATTCCGATCAGCAACTGCATCAATTCCGGAATCCATAAGATCTACGCCCTCACCCAATTCAACAGCCAGTCCCTCAATCGCCACCTCAGCCTCACCTACAACCTCTCCGTGGGTTTCGGCGGTGGTTTTGTCGAGGTGCTGGCCGCCCAGCAGACCCCCAGCAGCCCAAGCTGGTTCGAGGGAACCGCTGACGCGGTGCGTCAATACCGGGAGCTGTTCGAAGCCTGGGATGTCGATCAGGTACTGATCCTCTCCGGCGACCAGCTGTACCGGATGGACTATGCCGCCTTCGTGGCGGCCCACCGCGCCAGCGGCGCCGCCCTTACGGTGGCTGCCCTGCCCGTGGATGCCTCATCCGCCGAGGGCTTCGGCCTGATGCGCACCGATGCGACGGGCACCATCCGCGAGTTCAGCGAAAAGCCCAAGGGGGAAGCGCTCCGGGCCATGCAGGTTGACACTGCGACCCTGGGCCTCTCCCCGCGGGAGGCAGAACGCCGGCCGTTCCTGGCCTCGATGGGCATCTACGTGTTCGAGAGGGACGCCCTGTTCGGGCTGCTGGCCGACCACCCGCAGGCCACCGACTTCGGCCAGGAGATCATCCCCGTCGCCCTGGCGGAGGGGCGCAAGCTGCAGAGTTATGTCTTCGATGACTACTGGGCGGACATCGGCACGATCAAGGCCTTCTACGAGGCCAACCTCGCTCTGACGGATGAACGGCCCGCCTTCAGCCTCTACAACGAAAGCGCGCCGATCTACACGCGATCGCGCTACCTGCCCCCCAGCCAGGTGCGCAGCTCACGGCTGCAGCGCTCGATGCTGAGTGAGGGTTGCCGGCTTGATCGCTGTGTTGTGGAGCGCTGCGTTCTGGGCCTGCGCCTGCGCGTGGAGGAGGGCGCCGTACTGGAGGATTCGCTGCTGATGGGGGCCGACGCCTATGAGTCGGAGACGGAACGGCAACGGGTGCGGCTGCAGGGCGGCGTGCCCCTCGGCATCGGACGCGGCACCAGGGTGAAGCGGGCGATCATCGACAAGAACGTACGCATCGGCAGCGATGTGCAGCTGATCAACAAGGATCGGGTGCAGGACGCCGATCGCAGCGCCCTGGGCTTCACCATCCGCGATGGCATCATCGTGATCGAAAAGAACACGACCCTGCCCGACGGCACGGTGATCTAGTGATCGATCGGTTGATCGCGTCGGTCAGAGTTTCCATTTCTGGCCAGGATGGAAGCACACCGCCGCCAGACCATGACATCGCCCGGCAGCATTCCAGCCGACCTCACCAGCCCGAACGCCGACCCCAGCAGCGGCCCCAGCGCCAGTAGCAAAGCCGCCAGAAAGCTGCAGAAGAAGCTGGCGAAGCGCGAAAAGAAAAAGCTGAAGAAGCAATGGCGGCTGGCCAGCAATCCGCACCCGGAAGCCATCAGTAACGATCGCTATCATCCCTCACCCATCCTGGATGATTTCGCCGCCCTCTCCGAGGGGCGACTACCCAAGCTTGATCGCAAGTTCTACGAAAAGGAACTGGCGGCCCTGCAGGTGGAGCTGGTCAAGATGCAGTACTGGGTGAAGCATGTCGGCTACCGGTTGATCATTCTCTTCGAGGGCAGGGATGCGGCCGGCAAGGGCGGCACGATCAAGCGCATCACCGAACCACTCAATCCACGCGGTTGCCAGGTGGTGGCCCTCGGCACCCCCTCCGATCAGCAGAAAAGCCAATGGTACTTCCAGCGCTACATCGAACACTTCCCCTCCGCCGGAGAGATCGTGCTGTTCGATCGCAGCTGGTACAACCGGGCCGGGGTGGAGAAGGTGATGGGCTTCTGCAGACCGGAGCAGGTGGAGGAATTCATGCTCTCCTGCCCGGAGTTTGAGCGGATGCTGGTGCGCAGTGGCATCACCCTGCTCAAGTACTGGTTCTCCGTCAGTGATGAGGAGCAGGAGGCCCGCTTTCACTCACGGCTGGAGGATCCGGCACGGCGCTGGAAGCTGAGCCCGATGGATCTCGAATCCCGCGATCGCTGGGTCGACTTCTCCCGCGCCAAGGATGAGATGTTCGCCCGCACCAACATCCCCGAGGCTCCCTGGTTCACTGTGGAGGCCGACGACAAGCGCCGGGCCCGGCTCAACTGCATCCGCCACCTGCTCAGCAAGGTCCCCTACGACGACATGACACCCAAGCCGATCAAACTGCCACCACGCAAGAGTATCGGCGACTATCAACGCCCGCCGATGAATGAACAGTTCTTCGTGCCGAATGCCTATCCCTGAACCAATGTCGGCCGCAGCTGGCCCTGGCGGAATCCGGCTTGAATCCGGCTCAGAGCAGGACCGGATCCCAGTCCAGCGGACCGATCACGAACAGCACGTCATCGCCCAGCAGCCTCAGATCGCTGCGTGGGTTGGCCAGGGTCTGGCCGGTGCGGATTACGGCGAGCACCGTGACGCCGTGCTCCTCGCGCAGGCGGCTCTCGGCAATGCTTCGGCCCACCAGGGAGCTGCCGGCGTGCAACGCGAGGCTATGGGTCGCCATCTGGGGCAGAACGGTGCGCAGATCGGTGACGCGGGTGGCCTCCGGAGCCAGATCCCGCGCCATGCGGCGCCAGTCGCCGCGCACATCGCCGATCATCTGCTGTATCGCTTCGCGCGGCACCAGCATCCGCGCCAGCACGCGCGAAAACACCTCGATCGACACCTCCAGTTCGTCGGCGATCACCTCATCCGCCCCGAGTTGCAACAGCGGCTCCACCTCCCGCAGGTAGCGACTGCGCACCAGCAGGTAGGCGTGGGGCGCCTCCCGGCGCGCCAGTTCGACAATACGACGAGTGGCCGCAGGATCATCGATCACCACCACAATCGCCCGGGCCTGACGGGCCTTCACCAGCTGCAGGATCGCCGGCTGACTGGCATCGCCGTAGTGGATCGGCTCCGCGAGGCTGCGCGCCTGTTTGACCAAGGCGGCATTCAGCTCCACCACCGCGTAGGGCACATCACAGCGACGGCAACTGCGGGCCAGGTTGCGGCCGGTGACCCCGAAGCCCGCGATCAGCACATGGGGGGCAGCGCTCGCGAGCTCCTGGCCCATCTCCTGTGACGGCTGCAGCACCGCCTGCGCAGCGGCCTGGGGGACGCCCGTCAAGCGGGCCGGCCCATGGCTGGCCAGCCACTCGGCCAACCACGGCGAGGCCGCCACCAACATGGGCGTGGCCAGCATGCTCAGCACCGCCACCGCCAGAACCGACTGGAAGTCCTCCTGCCCAAGCAGGCCGGCCGTGACGCCGGCCTTGGTGGCCACCAGGGAGAACTCCCCCACCTGGCCGAGCGCCAGGCCCGAGAGAACCGCCTGCCGCAGGGGCAGGCCCACCGCCAGCGACGCGCCCGCTGCCACCAGGGGTTTGATCAGCAGCACCGCCAGGGTGAGCAGGATCAGGGGCAACAGGTGAGCCTGCAGGTAGCCGATCTCAAGCAGCATGCCGATCGAGATGAAGAACAGGCTCATCAGCACATCGCGAAAAGGCAGCATCACGGCAACGGCCTGATGGGAGTACTCCGACTCCGAGAGGATGAACCCCGCCAGAAAAGCCCCCAGCGCCAGCGACAGTCCCAGCGACTGGGTGAGCACAGCGATCCCCACGCAGAGCATGAACACCCCGAGCAGAAAGGCCTCCGAACTGCGGGTGCGGGTGATCAGCTCCAAAACCCAGGGCACCACCCAGCGGTAGGCGCCGTAGCCCAGGGCCGCCACCAGCAGCACCTTGAGCAACAGGGCCCCGATCGCACTCAGGCCGCTGCCGCCATCGCCCGTACCGAGGCCCGCCGCACTGGCCAGCAGCGGGGCGGTGAGCATCACCGGCACCACGCCCACATCCTGATAGATCAGGATCGACAGGATCGAGCGGCCGTGGGGTGTCTCCAGTTCGCCGCGATCCTGCAACAGCCGCAGCACAATCGCCGTGCTGGAGAGCGCCACAACAAACCCCAGATAGAGACTCTGCTGCGGCACCAGCCCCAGGGGCACGAGGGCCAAGGCCACCACCGCGGCGGTGCCGAAGAACTGCACACTGCCGCCGATCCCAAAGAAGCGCTGCAGCCGCTCAAGATCGGCCAGAGAGATCTCCAGCCCGATCACGAACAGCAGCAGAACCACGCCGATCTCGGCGAGCAGCTCGATTTCATGGGCATTGCGCACCAGCCCCAGGGCCTGGGGCCCCGCCAGAACGCCCGCCAGCAACAGACCGATGGCAGAAGGCAGCCGCAGGCGGTGGCAAACCACGGCGGCCAGCACCGACAGGGCGAAGATCACCACCAGATCGACCAGCAGGCTCTGCATGGCGTGGCGGCTCAAAGCACGGCGCTGACCTTAAGCGAACCCGAACACTCAACGAATCTGAACGCTCAGCACCCGGCCGGCGTCTCGCCGAACAGCCGCCGCCAACCTTCTTCCAAAGGGATGGCCTCAGCGCTGCCTTCGAGCGGGAAACGCGAATGAAACTCCTTGTCTGTCGCGGGATGATAGGGGCCCTGCTTCAACTCGAAGATCACCGCATCCGGACTCAGGGCCACCAGAGTGTGGAACTGGTCTTCGGCGAGCTCAAGGCCACGCAGGGGGCTATTGGCAGCGAGGCATTCCTGCTGGATCACCTCGCCGTTGTCATCGAACACCAACAGGCCGATGCGGCCCTGCAGCACCAGAAAGCACTCGAAACCAGTGCCGGCCTGCTCGCGTCGATGCCGGTGCGGCCGCACGTAGCTGCCGGGCTGGAGCACGTTGAGGAAGCGCTGCACCCCATCCGCCTCGGCGTGGAGGTTGTGATGACGCCTGAGCCGCGGCGTGCTGCGGGCCTGTTCGGCCACCGCATCGAACAGGTCCTGATCGATGCTGCGCAGGCGGGGCAGGGTGCGGCGGGGATGGCGCAGCTCATAGCCCAGCTGACGCAGGCGATCGTTGCGGATGCGGCGGTTCGGAGGCGCACTGGCCGTCGCATCACCGGGATCCCAACGCACCGGCTCCAGACCGGCAGCGCGACACACCAGCTGCGTCAGCTCCGCCACCGGCATGGGCTCGTCATCCACCACGTTCACAACGCCATCCCATCCGTGCGCCACGGCGGCGGCAATCGCACCCACCACGTCGTCGCGGTGGATCCAGTTGCTGTGCTGGGCACCGCCACCCGGCAGGGTGCTGCCGGCGAGGCGGCGGAAGCGGTGCGCCAGCTGGCGGCCGGGACCATGGATCGCTCCAAGCCGCAACACGCACACCCGCCGCTCCGGCGAACGGCAGGAGAGCAGCAGTTGCTCGCTCTCGTGCAGCACCCGGCCATGGTCGTCGCGGGGCTGCACCGGCGTTTCCTCATCGACCCAGCCGCCAGCTGCGTCGCCATAGACGGCGCTGCTGCCCGTGTAGACGATCTGGCGCAACCCGGGCAGATGGGGCAGCACCTGGCGTAGAGCCCGCATGCTGTCGCGGTAGGTGGCGGCGTAGGCCTCGGCATCCACCTGACGATCACCGCACGGAGCCAGGCACAGAACCGCCACGGCACTGCCAGCCAATGCCCCCAGCAGCGCCTCGGCGTCATCGGCCCGCAGTACCGCCACCTGCTCCGCCAAGGGCTCGAGCTCAGGGCGACGCTCGTCGCGGGTGGTGGTGAGCACGAGTTGCAGCGCCGGATCAAGGCTCCAGTGGCGGGCCAAGGCCAGCCCCACGTCACCGCAGCCAAGGATGGTGATGCGCATCGACAACGCCCTCGTGGCTTGACCTTAGAGGTGTCCCCTCCAGCCAGGTCGGCCGAGCTGCCGCCAGCGCCCCCGACAGTGGAGGAAGAGTCCCACGGCCACCAGCAACTCGTAGACCTTCTGGTGATTGGCCAGGGTGACCAGGCAATCGCCGGGTTCGGCACAGGCGACATAAACGGCGTACCAGAGCGCGGGAATTAGGAAGATGAGGCAGAGGCGCCGTTCAGGAACCAGCCCGAATGCAACATGCCCCGCTGCTGAATGACGCTGATGTTGTGCAGCGTTGTCTCGTGCTGGCTATTGACCGAACGGATCGCCTCGACACCCGGCCCATGCAGGCCTTCACCCCAGCTGATCTCTTCGCCGATAAAGATCAGACAGAACAGCAGAACAACAAGCCAGGCAAGCCGCCACCGCGCCCCTCTGCCCGGTGCCTGCACCAGGCAGAACGCATAGAAGCCTGACGCGGCCAGCAGAATCACGCTGGCGTACTCCATCTGGCCGGGCATCAATCTCTCCCCAACAGAGTCCCTCGCTTTCCCTACACGGTTGGGCATGGATAAGCCATATATGAGCTATCCCTACCACCGCCATGGCGCGCCGAGGACACAACGTCTGCCGCCACGGGGCCGTCACTCCGCCTTCCAGCCGAGAGGCGCATCGCCCCACCTCAAGCTGAAGGCTGCCCAGCCGTGAGCTCTGTCCGGAAATCCAGCCGGGCTCCTGGCTGCGGATTCTCGGCCAGGAGAGGGTCCATCCCAGAGGCCCGCGCGCCCGCATCGGAGGCGAACGACACCCCGTCGCAGAAGGCCTGAGCGCCGGCAACGTCCGCCAGACCCCCCCGCGGGCGGACACCCCACTACCGCCAGAAACTTAAAAGATCATGAGCAGAAACTGGGCCAAACTCTGTCAATACATGAAAATCAGCCTGACCTTGCCTGTCAGGCGGTTGAGTTTGGCGCACAAGGGATGGTCCCCCCCGCGAGGCGGCCTCAGCCCTCAGGCCGCAGCGTGAGCGGGCAGAGCAGCCCGCAGGCCTCCATCAGCTGGTGCTCCAGCTCCGTGGACTCGTTCCGCTCCAGCAGGCTTTGACGCAGGCGACCCAGCCGCAGGGCGAAGCTCATCAGGAAGCGGGCCGTCTGCTCATCACTCAGGGCGTAGAGGCCGCAGGTGTCCTGCAGGGCCTGGCTGAGGGCCTCCGAGAGCATCTCGGGCACCACGTCGGTGGGCAGCTCCCCGGATCCATGCATGAGGCGATAGGCGCTGGCGATCAGGGCGTTCTCGATCGATCCGAGTGTCAAAGGGAAGGAGCACGAAGAGTTTCATCAACGTATCCAGCGCCGCCCCGGCTGTCAGGCAGCACAACAGCACACCCTGACCGATCGACGCACCAAGTGGCCGCGAAGCCCGGATCCTCCGAGCCCAGCAGCTTGTCCCAGAAGGTGAAGTACAGGCCGAAGTGGCGGTCGTGGCGCTGATGGTGAATGGCGTGGTGGGCCGGTCCGATGAACCAGCGGCCCAGCCAATGATGCGGGAAGGCGATCGGCAGACGCTCGAGACCGAGATGGTTGACAACGGCCCAGATCGTCATGGTGGTGAGGATGGCGAGCAGCGTGATCGTGTGCAGCGGCAGCATCAGCACCACCACCACCAGAAACAGGGCCTGAAGCACGGCCTCGGCAGGATCGAAGGCGAAGGAGGTCCAGGGGGTGGGCCGCCGCGAGTGATGGTGCCCCTGATGGCACCAGCGATAGAGCCAGCGCCGATGGCAAAGGCGATGCAGTCCGTAGAAGTAGGCGTCCTGGAGCACCAGCACCAGCAGGTAGCTGAGCCCCAGATACCACCAGCCATACCGCAGCGGTTCGGCATAAAGCCGGGTGTGGCCGCCGGCCTGGGCGGCCAGCAGCAGGGCGCCGGTGACGGCGAAGACCAGGCCCGACTGAAGCGACAGGCGCACGTCACGCCGCCGGTCGCCCCGACGGGCCGGTATGGGGCGCGGCCGGCCGGGCTGCATCCAGTGCAGCAGCAGGCTCGAGGCGCCGGCCACCACCAGGTAGCGCACCAGGATGATCAGATAGAGCCCGGCCACCAGTGCCAGGAGGGAAGGGATCGTCACGGACGGGGCTCGAAGATGACGACACCGATTCGTGGCATCCCCTGCACGCTGGTTGGCTCAGCCTCGATCGGGTGGCGGTTGTGACGTTCCGTCACCGCGTGCCCGGCGCTGCAGAATCGCCTCCAGCCGCAGGCGGTTGAAGCGCTGCAGCCACAGGCAGGGCAGGTTGAACAGGGTCGCGAACAGCAGATTGAGCGCCACCCCCAGCGGCGGCAGCCACAGGGCCGTAACGATCCAGAAAGGCCACAGCCCCAGGTGCACCAGTTCAGCACGACGCGTCTCCAGCACCAGCTGCTCCAGGTCGGCGCGGTCGCGGCTCACCAGGGTGTCCTTGCGCAGCCCGCCGGCGAAGGTGTCGCCGGCATCGGGGAGCCAGGCCTTCCAGCGGCGGATCTGCAGGCGACGCTCGTAGCTACGGGCGCTTTCCCCCCAGGGGCGCGGCCGGGTGAGCCAGCTGTCCTGGCGCAGCAGCGCCGCCGGCAGCCGATGCCCCAGATAGCCCACCAGCAGCGACCAGAGCAGCCAGCCGCCGGCACAGGCCAGCACGACTAGCGCGTCCGGAACTGCCTGTCCTTCCATGTGATCGTGCCGCGCTCCAGGTTCAGGATCGCCAGGAGGAACACTCCTAGAAAGAAGAGCACCGGAATCGGAAACACCAGGTTGACCCAACCGAAGCTGCCCACGCGTCGGGTGATCCAGAGCAGCTGCAGGGCGAAGGCCCCGTACAGCACCAGGTTGGGCAGCAGGGCGGGATTGCCCAGCATCGGCCAGCCCAGCAGGAAGGCCGGCAGGCACCAGGCCGCCCAGAAGAGCCCTGACAGCCAGAGCAGCACGGCCAGCATCCAGGGCCAGCGCACTTCGCCGGCGGCGGTGGCGAAATTCTTGTCGAAGCCCACCACCATGTCGCGCAGACCGCCCGGGTACATGCGGTAGGCCACCTGGCCCCAGCCGAGGAAGGCACTCACCGGCAACCCCGCCGCCTCGTAGACGTGGGCGAGGAACCAGTCCTCCACCACCTTGTCGGCCACCGCTGCATGGCCGCCGCTGCGCTCGTAGTCGTCGCGGCTGGTCACCAATACGGGCCCATAGGCCACCCCCGCCCTCGGCCCCAGCGGCACCGCCATCAGGCCCACCAGGTTGAACAGCACCGAGAGCTGCTCATAAGGCTTCTCGGTGCGGTGGAAGGGCTGCACCGACACCAGCCCCCCCAGCTGCTGGTGAACGGCCACGACGTGGGCCAGCAGGACAGGGCAGGGTTCGGTGTCGGCGTCGAGAAACACCAGCACCTCGCCCCGGCTGGCCAGGACCCCATGGTGCAGGGCCCAGGTCTTGCCGCACCAACCCTCGGGCAGCGGCGGCGGCTGGATCACCCGCAACGGCAGCCCGCTGACAGCCCCGGCTGCAGCGGCCTCAGCGGCGGCGAACCCAGCGGCGACCGTGGCGGTGCGATCCGTGGAATGGTCGTCGACGACGATCACCTCGAGCGGCCGGAAACTCTGCTGCGCCAGGGCCGCCAGCAGATGGGGCAGGGTGTGCTCCTCGTTGCGGGCCGGGACCAGCACCGAGACCAGCGGCGTGCTCTCCAGGGCCAGCCGCGGCAGGGGCGGCATGTTCAGACAGAGCAGCCAGCCCAGCAGCCAGCGGATCAGCAGGGAAAGCTCCAGCAGCGTCATGGCTCCCCCGGCTCGGCGGTGCGGCCCAGCAGCTCGGCGTCGCGGCGCAGCTGGTCGAGGGCCGCCTGCATCGTCGCCACCACCTGCCGGTAGCAGGCCCGCACATAGACGCGATCGCAACTGGCGGCATGGCCGTGGCGCTCGAAGCGGATCGGCGCACAGACCCGCGTATGGATCTTCACCGGCAGCGGCAGATTGGGCACCGGGCCCAGCGCCAGGCCCCAGGGCAGACCCAACCAGAGGGGCAGCACCTCCGGATCAATGCCGAAGGGCCAGGGCATGCCCCTCTCATGCAGGCGGTGGACCAGGGGGTAGAGGTCGTCGATGACGAAGAGGGTGTCGTGGCTGCCCCAGGAAATCAGCGGCACCAGGGGAAGGTCGTACCAAATGGCCAGGCGCAGGAAGCCAGTGCGGCCGGCGAAGTGGATACGGGAGCGCTGGCGATGGGGCCGGAACGCCTCCTGAGCCCCGCCGGGGTAGACGAGCAGGCTGTGGCCGCGATCCAGTACCGCCATCGCCTGGCGCGGATGCGACGGAACCGCACCGAGCCGGGCCGCCATGGCGGCGAGGGCGGGATAGGCCTGCCAGAGCTTGGGATGGGCCAGGCCGTAGACCCGGCGCTCCAGACCGAAGCGGCGAAACCAGTCGAAGAGCACCATGGGCAGATCCGGCGCCGCCAGGCCGCCGTTGTGGCTGCCCACGAACAGCAGGGGCCCGCTGGCCGGCACGTGCTCCCATCCGCCCGTCGCCACATGGAAGTAGTGGTGGTAAAGCCAGCTCCATAGCGGCATCAGCGCCCGGATCACCCGGGGGTCACGGCCATCGGCGAAAGCCGGGAGATCGACTGATCGGCTGATCGGCTGACTCGCTGATTGGCTGCCAGGTTGTCGCCGCATCCCCTGCCCGTTCCATCCATCTCCAGTCTGACGAGCCGGGACGGCAACGGGCGATCTCAAAGACGCAGCAGTTCCTCCACCAGCGGGTCGAGGGCAAGGGGATGGCGCAGCAGCTGGGGGTGGGCATGCACCGGCAGGCGACGCGCCTGGCCCAGGGGCAGCAGGGCGCGCCGGCTCGGCACCACCATCAGATCGGGCTCGCAGTAAAAGCTGTGGCAGTCGACGCGGCGCAGGGGTTCGAGGTCCGCGTCCAGACGGCGGCGCAGCGCACTGCCGTCCTTGAGGTCGGCGATGCCAGCCAGGGGACTGCGCGGCCAGGGGAGCGCCGTGAGGGTGCCCTGCTGGGGGCTGCCGACGCTGAGGAAGCGCCGCGTGCGCCGATGGCCCTGCTGCAGCTGGATCCAGGTGCGGGCGATCACCCCGCCGATCGAAAAGCCCAGCAGATCCACCGCCTGGGCCGTGCCGAAGGCTTCCTCGATGTGGCGGCCCAGCAGTTCGGCGGCGGCCTCGATCGGCAACAGGCCGAGCCGCAGCGGCAGATCGGGGATCAACAGCGGATCCCGGCGACCGGCCAGGGCCCGCTCCAGCCGCCGGAACACCGCCGGACTGTCCCACAGCCCGTGCACCAGCACCAGGGGCGCGGGTGGAGGAACGAGCGATTCCAGGGGTTTCCGCCGAACACAGCCCCTCCATCATGTGGCCGGTGCTGGGGTCCGTGCCGGGCCCGCCCGGGGAGCATTGCCGCCCCTCAGGAGGCGGCCAGCCGCTCCTCGAGATCGGCACCGACGATGCGTCGCAGGCGTCGCAGGGCAGAGTTGCGGCGATTCACGATCGACTGGCGCGAGATCCCCGCCGCGGTCGCGAGCTCGGCGATGCTGCAGACCCCGCTGACCAGGCTCTCGACCAGCTCCAGATCCTCCGGCTCGGCACAGCGGCGCAGACGCTCCACCATAAGCTCCCGCTCAAGCTCGCCCAGACCGTCATGGGCCTGGGGATCCGCCACCAGATCCAGCAGGGAGCCGCTGCCGTCATCGGAGGCGCGGAAGGCTGCATCCAGCGAGGAGACCCCGCTGACGCGCAGGGCGTGCAGCACCCGCTCGAACTGGCTCTCGTTGATCTGCAGGTAAGCGAGCAGGTCCTCGCGATTCAGGCCGCGCGGCGCGTAGCGCAGCTTGCGCAGCTGCTGCTGCAGATGGCCGGAGACCCGAATCGGCCCCCCGCCTTGCTCATCAAGATGGCGACTGATTGCCTGGCGGATCCACCAGGTGGCGTAGGTGCTGAATTTGTAGCCCTTGCCGGGATCAAACTTCTCCACGGCCCGGTTGAGGCCAAGGGTGCCCTCCTGGATCAGATCCTGAAATTCCAGACCGTGACCGAACAGGCGCCGCCGGTAGCCCCGGGCGATCGAGACCACCAGACGCAGATTGGCGCGCACCATCCGCTCCTTGGCACGGCGAGAGGCCCGGCGCTGGGCCGGCGTGGCCGCCGGAGTGAGGCCCTGCTGCACCAGGGTGGCCAGGTGGATTTCAGCCGCAGGCGTAAGAAGGGGCGCGCGACCATAATCGTTGAGCAGCTGCCCGACCGAATCCATCCGGCATCCGCATAGGAGTTCCTACTTACCATGCGCGCCAGGCGCCGATCTGCCAGCCACTGGGGCCCGCGTCGTTGTGAATATCCATACTGGGGCCGACCTGACTAAGCTCTTACGAACTCTGTACGGTCGACTCTTTGCGTCCTGGCGCTCCTGCGATCCCCCTGCCGAACAGGAATCCGCTCCCCGAGCCGACCCACGAGCCGACCACCGATTCCAGCAGCGCATCGCCACGGCCAGCGCCGTCCCGGAGCGACTTTGAGCTCAAGCCGTTCATGGGCGGCTCCAATGCCCGCGGCGCCTGGCAGCTCATCAACACCCTGGTGCCCTACGGGCTGCTCTGGTGGCTGGCCGTGGTCGCCCTGCGGCAGGGGTCGTGGCTGCTGCTGCCACTGCTGGCGCTGATGGTGCTGTTTCTGGCCCGATGCTTCTCGCTGATGCACGACTGCGGCCATTACTCGCTGCTGCAGCATCGCGGCGCCAACCGCTGGATGGGCTTTCTGCTCGGCATCGTCGCCGGCATCCCCCAACTTCCCTGGTCGCGAGGGCACGAATTCCACCACCGTCACAACGGCAACTGGGAGAAGTACAAGGGCCCTTCGGCCCTGGTGAGCTGCCAGACCTACGCCAGCTACGGCAGTGGCAAGCAGAGGTTCTACCGCTGGCTGCGCCATCCACTAATGCTTTTCCCAGGTGGCTTCTTCTACCTGGTGATCAAGCCGCGGGTGGAGATGCTGGCCGGCTTGGCCGGGCTGGTGCCCTACGCCTTGCGCAGCCTGCGCCAGAGCCCTCGGCCCTCATGGGCCCAGATCGTCGCCAGCCATTCCACCCGCTGGTGGCACAGCCCGGAGGAATTCCGCGACCTGCTGCTCAACAACATCGCCGTCGTCCTAGCCTGGGTCACCATGGCCTCGCTTATCGGCCTGGGTCCCTTCCTGACGATCTACGCCCCGGTGATGGCCTGCGGTGCGGCGATCTTCATCTGCATCTTTTTCGTGCAGCACAACTTCCCTGGCTCCTATGCCCATTCCAGCGCCGATTGGAACTCCCTCGACGGCGCCCTCGAAGGCACCAGCGACCTGGAACTGCCGGCCCTGCTCAACTGGTTCTCCGCCGATATCGGCTGCCATGCGATCCACCACCTCTGCGCGGCGATCCCCAACTACCGCCTGCAGGAGTGCCAGCGGCGCAACGCCAATCTGCTCACCGGCGTCCGCCGGCTGACCCTGGCCGACATCCCCTCCTGCTTCGACTACATCCTCTGGGATGAGCGGGCCGGCCAGCTCACCACGCCGGCGAGCCAGCAGGCGAGCTGAGCGAGAAGAGCCGGCACCAAAACAAGGCAACGTATAGCTCAGGTAACCCTCAGGGCAGGGCCAGTGAGCAGCTCCGGCCGCGAATGGCCGCACTGCATGGCTGCCGCAACAGACGCCACTGGCCGCGGTGGGTGTTGACCTCCACGCCGAGGTCGCAGGGGACGGCGGGATCGCCGCCACGGCCTGCCCACCAGCTCAGGGCATCAGCCCAGGCCGCATCGAAACTCTCGTAGTGCCCATCCATCTCCTGATGGCGGCAGCCCGGCATCTCCACCAGGCGGTAGCGACGCCGGCGGCCGATGAGGCTGAAGGATGACCTGATCCGTATCAACGAAGCGCCTCGCAAAGGGGTGACCTGAGACATGAGCAATCGGTCTCAAATGCTGTACAACTCCAGCGGCTATTCGGAAGCACCGTCTTGTACCCATGCGTCGAAAGAGTGGCCTCAACCCTGACGTGAACAGAGACCAATCCCGGCCAGCAGCAGCGAGGCCATGAGCAGCACGGCCAGATCTCTGGGCATGGGCATCGTTTCGATCCTGCGGCGTTCCCCCCTTCTAAAGCGTCGCGGCGATGAGCGTGACCCAGCCAGAAACATCCGGAGGCGTCCAGAAGGGACCGAGACGGCGTAAGATGAATGAAATTGCAGAGGTGGGTCCTACAAGCCCCGGTGAGCGTCCGATCCGGTTGCCCCTACCCCCGCTCTGACCTGGCTCAGACAGGGCCGATTCAGAGTCATCTCGACACAAATTTCTCGCTACTGGCCCTGCTCAGCGAGCTTATCAGCAGCTTCAGCCAAGGGTCAGAGGAAGTGAATCGACCTTCCACCTGATCACCGATGAGCATTCGAAGCAGCGACCTAGTTGATGAAAATCTCAGCCAATTCTGGTCCACTGATTCATGCTCACTCTCATTAACTTTTGCTTACCCAAACTCAAAGGCTGACGTCCACTAATTCAGTTAAGCCGATCAATCTCTGCCCAAATGACCATCGAATGCCCCGCCTGCGATTGGTCATCCTCTCCACCTTTGCCGATCCCTGTGAGACCCTCCATGACGGAAACCACCGCTGCTTCCCTGACGATCGGCCAACTCGAAGCAAAATACCCGATGTATTGCAAGGCCATGCGCCTGCTGCTCAAGGAGGGCTGCACCCAGAAACAGATCGAACGCACCGTCTGCTGGGACAGGCTGGCAATTCTCCACAAGAGCCTGCCTAAGAGCTATAAATCGCCCGAATACCTCTTTTGGCTGTTCAGACGCGAAGTGGAGCACCTCAAACAGATCACCTGCTGAGCGTGTTCAACCCACGCTGCTCAGTTGCAGCCAACAGCCTCCAGGGGCCAGCTTTTCAACGATCACGCAGAGCTGGCGGTGGTGGGCCATGGCGCGAGCGTAGAGGTCGGCGGCATCGCGGCAATCGAAGCGCATGGCCTCCGTCTGCTCGGGAACACTGCACTCGCGGACCGGAAAGGCGCGAACGCGATAGGGACCAGATCCTTGCGAGTGTTCCATGAACCCAGTCTGGAGGCGGCGCCGGGTCGCACCCCTGAACTGCGGAGTCTTTCCGGATCCTGAGCGCCACCACCATAAAAAACCGCTCCCCGGAGGGAGCGGCTTGATGGAATCTGAACGCTGACGCCCGGATGGTGCGGCGCGCCTGAATGTGGGGGCTCAGTAGCGGTTGCCGCCACCACCGCCATAGCCGCCGCCGTTGTAACCGCCGCCGCCACCGAAGTTGCTACCGCCGCCACCTTGACGCCCACCGCCGCCGCCACCGGTGCGGGGCTCGGCCTTGTTGACACGGATGGCGCGACCCATCCACTCGACGTTCTGGAGATCGGCGATGGCCTTGGACTCTTCAGCCTCGGAGGCCATCTCGACAAAGGCGAAACCGCGCTTGCGGCCAGTGTCACGGTCGAGGGGAAGGCTGCACTTGCTGACCGTGCCGTACTCACCGAACAGTTGCTGGACGTCCGCCACTTCGGCATCGAAGGAGAGGTTGCCCACGTAAATCGTCATGAACGCGAAAAAGAAACAATGTATCCGATCCGCCGAAAGCCCTGAAGAAAGTTGCTGGCCTATTGGAAAGAACTCGCTGGAGAGAAATCTTTGAACCTCCGTTATCCTACACCAAATAGTGGACGGGTGAACGATCGTCCATCAATACTGCCCTTCGACGCCGTCCTTGCCTACCGGCCTCCCCCGGCATCCGAACCGGGACGACGCACTCACATCCGCGACATCGCCAGGATCTTGGCCAACTTATCGGGGTCGAGACCGTCGAGGTCGTCAAGGCAGACCAAGCCGTCCTTGACCAGGCTGGCAAACACGAACAGCAGACCGGGCAGGCGGAAGTCGAAACGGCCCTCGATCTCGTGGCGCTGGATGCTGAGGAAATCGTGCAACTGCCAGATGGACTCGGCGCCGCCGAGCTGCTCCACCTGTACCTGTACAGCGCTGATCAGACCGGCCACCGCCCGCCCGTAGGCGGCATCAAACGCCTGGCGGGCGATGCCCTGCTCCAGATCGGTCCATCCAGCAACACCAGCCACAGCGGTCTCCATCGGTTCAGGGCCCCGGGCCGACAATCATCCCTGCGAAGCTATCGCGAGGACATGGCGGCCGCGAGTGAAGAGCCAGCGGCGATGCGATCCGTCACGCTTTCCCTCACGCGTTCCTTCATGCGTTCGGGCACGCGTTCTGGCCCATCTCAGGCAGGCCCTTCGGCAGGAGCTCAGCTCACTGGGGCCGCTGGCCTGGAAGGCGAAACCAAGGAACCGTAGGTGCATCGTGATGCTCGCGGTGATAGCCGAAGTGGTAGCAGGCGAACAGCGAAAGCCAGGGGGACCAGTGAAGGCTGTGGGGACGGTGCGGCAGGCCCTCGGCCGCCCCGTGGCGATGGGGCAGGACGGTGCCGAAGAAGAACAGCTGCAGCGAGCTGAGCAGCAGGGGCAGGGTCCAGAACAGCAGCACGGGCGGACCGGCTCCCAGCAGCAGGGCCGTCAGGCCCCAGCAGCCCAGCAGGGCCGTCATCTGCGGCCAGGAGAGATAGCCCGCCATAAAGCGCACGAACCAGGGTCTGCCGCCCACGAGGCCGCGGAAGTCGGGGTCGTGCTCGGTACCGGGCGCCAGATGATGGCGGCGGTGATTGTCGCGGCAGTGGTGATAGGGAAGACAGGCGTAGAGCAGCAGCGCCAGCTGGCCCAGGCGGTCATTGAGCCCTGGGCGTCCGGGTAGCAGGGAGCCGTGCATGGCGTCGTGACCGACGATGAACAGTCCGGTCTGCAGCAGCGTGCGGCCCAGCACCGCCAGCAGCAGCCCTGACAGGGGCAGCTGCAGGGAATCAAGCCGCAGCAGGATCACAAGCGAGACCAGCCAGGCCAGGAGAATCCCAAAAGAAATCCCCAGGCCCAGGCGGGTATCCGCTGCGCTCAACGGGCGAACTTGAGCAGCTCGGCCGGGGAGGCCAGCAGGTCGATCGCCACGAAGTAGATCTTGCCCTGGGGATCGAGCAGGAAGCGCCAGGCGACGTTCATGCCCACACCGGCTCCGAACCAGGGGGTCTGCACCTTGCCGGTGACCTTGATCTGGGTGAAGCCGCCGTCAGAGGGCTCGCTCACGCCGCGCTCGGGCAGCAGCTTGAGGTTCTGACAGTCTTCGCGGAAGAACCGCAGCACCGCGTCGCGGCCGACGATTGGGCGCTGGAAGGGGGGCTGAAGGGCGCCATCGGGCAGGAACAGCTCAATGAGGTTGTCGAAGTCGTTGGCGTTGAGCAAATCCATGTAGGACTGCACCGTGGCGTTGTCGATCCCTTCAATCGACACCGAGGTGCGCTGCTCGGGCGCCGTGGGGGGCACCACCGGCTCGCTGACGCGCTCGGCCTCACCCACCTTGGCGGGGTCGAAGCCCATGTCGACGACAAAGTTGCGCAGCACCGTGATCTGCTGGCCCTTTTCGACGGTTTTCAGAGTGGACAGCACTGAGGCGGCGTTGGCGGAGAGCTGGTAGCCCTCGGGGATCGGGGCAACGATGCCCTGCTCCATCCACTCGCCGAGGCGATACCAGAAGCCCAGCTTGATGTTGACCGACCAGCTGG
>CAIRWM010000124.1 GCA_903882285.1 uncultured cyanobacterium | reverse complement strand
CTTCCGCGTCCAGGTTCCCTTCCGCGACGGACAGCAGCTCTATCCCATCGAGGCTGTCGCCGCCGATGGCGAGCAGCGCCGCAACATCACCCTCGAGTTTCAGCGCTCCACCCCGGAGGCGCACGTCAATACCAAGGAAACAGCGGTTCCCGAGTGGTTCTGAAGCCAACGAGGACCGGCCGCATGCGGCCGGTCACCCCAACGCGATAACCAGCTGCTCGACGCGAGCGTTCCAGGCCTCCTGCTCAAGGGGGCCTTGCTCGTCGGAGCCCATGGCGATGGCCAGCACCGACGCCCGTTCCTCTTGCGCCAGAGGCTCGCGGCTGGCGAGCTGGCGCTGCAGCACCGCAAAGTCGGCATCGGAGGGGTCGGCGCCGATCGCCTGACGCTGCAGGATGCGCCGCTCGGCCAGCTCCAGCGGACAGCGACAGTCGAGCAGCACGAAGCGGACGCCCAGCCGCACGGCCAGTCCGTGGAAGCGCTGCCGCTCGCGGCGCTGCAGAAAGGTGGCATCGAGCAGCAGCGACAGTCCCCCCGTCAGGGCCGCCTGGGCGATCTGGGGCAAAACCACGGCGAAGAGGTGCTCACTGACCTCCTGGCGGTAGAGGTCCCCGCTGAAGCGGGCCTGCGCGTCCCCCCCCCAGAGCCCGAAAAGGCGCTTACGCTCCACATCGGAACGAATGTGCAGCCAGCCAAGGCGCTGGGCCAGCCGGGCGGCCAGATGACTCTTGCCACTGCCTGAGACGCCGTGCATCAGCACCAGCGTCGGCCGCGGCGGCTCGATGCTGGCGAGCGCCAGCTCGAGATAGGCGGCCAGATCGTGCTGGAGAGCAGACTGTTCGGCGCTGGACACCTCAGGCTGGGCCAGCCGCAGGACAGCCACCTTGGCGCGCACCAGGGCCCGGTAGGCTCGGTACCAGGGCCAGGCGGCCAGAGCGCCGTAGTCCCCACTGACCTCCAGCCAGCGATCCAGCACCCGGCCCCCCAGCTCGGGCTGCCCCCGCTGCTGCAGGTCCATCACCAGAAAGGCCAGGTCGCTGATCACGTCGATCCAGCGCAGCCGCAGGCTGAATTCGAGACAGTCGAAGACCTCGATGCGGCCGTGCCGCAGAACCATGTTGCCCAGATGCAGATCGCCGTGGCCTTCCCGCACCCGGCCATCGTCCAGCCGCTGCTCGAACAGGGGGGCCAGGCGCACGGCCTCCTGCTCGGTCCAGGCCCGCAAGGAGGCCAGGCGGGGATCCGGGCCGAGACAGCGCTCCAGCGCCTCGAGATTGGCGATCGCAGGCTCGCGGACCCGCTCGGCGGCCTCACCGGGAGGGGCAGCCCCGGCCACCCCGGCGGCGCCATGGAAGTGGGCCAGCCGCGTGGCGAGCTCCTCAAACAGCAGCACCAGGGCCTCAGGAGGAAGGCCGGCCTCCAGCACCGCGGGCAGCAGATCCTCCTGACGGAACTGATGCATCCGCACCGCCATCTCGATCACAGGACCATCGCCGTGGAAGGACGCGCAGTGCGGCGGGCCATGGATCGGCCGCACGTCGCAATAGAGATCGGGAGCCAGGCGGCGATTCAGCCGCAGCTCCTCCTGACAGAGGGCCGCCCGACGCTCCACGGTGCTGAAGTCGACAAAGCCCAGATTGACGGGCTTCTTGATCTTGTAGGCGTAGGTGCCAGTGAGCAGAACCCAGGAGATGTGCGTCTCCAGCAGTTGCACCGCAGCGACCG
>CAIRWM010000123.1 GCA_903882285.1 uncultured cyanobacterium | reverse complement strand
GGCTCCAGCCTGCAGGTGGTGAATGAGAAGTTTGCGCCCCAGATGGGCACGGGGCGCCACTGGGATGTGCCGGCGGTGCCCGGCAAGACCGTGAGCCAGGTGAACTTCAAGATCGGGGCCAGCGCCGACCAGGCGGCCACCGGCTTCACCTATCGCATCTCGGTGCAGGGCTGCAACTGAGCGGTCGGCGGGGTTGTTCCCGTCAGCAGCGCCCGCCACAGGCCCTCAGCGCCCGCGGCATCCAGGGCTGGCAGGGGCTGTCCCTCGAAGCTCGCGACCGGGCGGCAGCCCAGGCTGTTGATCAGCAGCGCCGCCTCCGCGCCGAGCAGATCGGGGGCCTGCAGGGTTGCCTCCCGTGCCAGCCCCTGGGCCAGGGCCAGGCCCCGCAGGATGCCGGGCAGGCAGCCGCTGCTTCGCGGCGGGGTCCACCACTGGCCGTTGTGGCGCACCAACAGGTTTGCGGCAGTGGCGCAACACAGGCCGCCGGCGCTGCTCGCCAGCAGGGCGTCATCGGCGCCCCGCCGCCGCGCCTCGCGCCGCGCCACCAGCGAGCCGGCGTAGGCAAACGACTTGATGCCGCTGAGCTGACTGGCGGCGTTGCGGGTCTCGAGGCGGCTGAGTACCAGCTTTACTGGCGCGAACAGGGGCCCTCCGGGGCTGTAGGAGAGCCAGAAGCGGGGGCCGGCGCCGGGATCGCCTGGTGGGGGAGGCTCAAGACCTCGACCACCGCCGCCGCGGCTCCCATTCCAGCGCAAGGCACCGACGGCCTCCCCGCTGTGCGCCACCGCCGCGGCTGTGAGTGCCTCCAACCGCTCCAGCGTCGGCGCCGCCGGCAGCTCCAGCAGCGCGGCCGCTCCGTTCCAGCGTTGGCGGTGCTCGGCCAGCCGCCATGGCCTGCCCACCTCGACCAGCAGCGTTTCGAATAGCCCATCGGCCAGAAGCAGGCCCCGGTCGTCGAGCGGCAGCGCCAGCTCCGCCGGCGTCCCCCAGCGCCCTGGGTCTTCTTCCCTGCGCCAGGGATCGCCGATCCAGGCGATCGGCGTGCTCACGAGAGGGCTTCCAACAGCGGACCAATCTTCCAGCCCATCTCCAGCGCCTCCCCCTGGGGGTCGGAATCGGCCACGATGCCGCCCCCGGCGTGCAGCCGCAGGCGCCGGCCCTTGAGCATCAGGCTGCGGATGAGGATGCTGCTGTCGAAGCTGCCGTCGGCGCCCAGGTGGAACAGGGAGCCGCAGTAGGGCCCCCGCGGCACCGGCTCCAACTCATCGAGGCGCTGGCAGGCGCGCACCTTCGGGGCGCCGGTGATCGAGCCGCCGGGCCAGCAGGCGCGCAGCAGGTCGACCAGGTTCCGCTCCGGCAGCAGCCGGCCGGTTACCGCGGAGGTGAGGTGGTGCACCTGGGCGTAGCTTTCCAGGCCCACCAGCTGGGGCACTGCGATCGAGCCCGGGGCGCAAACCCGGCCTAGATCATTGCGCAGCAGGTCGACGATCATCACGTTCTCGGCGCGGTCCTTGGGATCGCAGACCAGGGCGGCGGCGGCGGCGGCATCGGCCTGGGGATCGTCGCTGCGGGGGCGGGTGCCCTTGATCGGCCGGGTCTCCACCGTGCCATCGGCTTCCAGCCGTAGGAAGCGCTCCGGCGAGGCTGACACCACCGCCTCGTCGCCGGCGATGGCCAGCCCGCTGAAGGGCGCCGGGCAGCGCTGCCGCAGCCGCCCATGCAGGGCCAGGGGATCGGGGGCGGCTGCCAGCCAGGTCTCGCAGCAGGCGGTGAGGTTGGCCTGGAACAGGTCGCCGCCGGCGATCCGGGCCTGCAGCTGCGCCACCTGGCGGGCATAGGCCTGCGGGGTGGTGTGCCACTGCCAGTGCGGCAACGGAATCGCGGAGATCGCCGGAGCTGGGGCGTCCACCGTGGCGTCCACCGGGCCTGCGGCGGGCAGCAGCTGCTCGAGCAGCTGGGCCAGGGCGTCCATGGCGGTGGGATCTTCCCCCTCCAGCCAGCAGCGGGCCTCGCGCCGGTCGAAGTGCAGCAGTGGGTCATAGCGGGCCGCCCAGAGGCTGGCCATGTCGGAGCGCTGCCAGTGGCGGCTTGGTTCCACCCAGGCGCCTGCCTCATAGGCCAGCCATCCCAGCCAGGCGCCGCCGCCGGCCAGCATCGCCTCCAGGGCGGCGAAGGGGTCGCGGGCACCACTCTGCCCCGGCAGGCCGCGGCAGCAGTGACGCTCTCGGGGCCGCACGCCGAGCACCGAGCGCTGGCCGAAGCGGCTGCCGTCGCCGTCGAGGAACACCAGCCCGTCGCGGCCCAGCCGGCGCGCCAGCGTCCAGGCCACTGTCCAGGGCTCGCGCCAGGGGAGCGGCTGCCGCTGCGTCACCGGCTGGCCAGATCGCTGCGGCCCGCCGCGATCAGGGCGGCGTCGCGGATCCGGCAGCTGTCGCAGACGCCGCAGGGCTCGCCGCCGCCGCTGTAGCAGCTCCAGGTGGCCGCCACCGGCACCGACAGCCGCAGGGCCTCGCGCACGATCTCGGTCTTGGTCGCCTGCACCAGCGGCGCCCAGATCCTGGCGCCATGGCCCTCGCGGCCCGCCTTGCTGGCCAGGTCGGCCAGGGTCTGGTAGGCCTCCAGGTAATCGGGCCGGCAGTCGGGGTAGCCGGAGTAGTCGATGGCGTTGACGCCCAGCACCAGCCGCTCGGCGCCCCTGGCCTCCGCCAGGCTCAGTCCAAGGGCAATGAAGACCGTGTTGCGCCCGGGAACATAGGTGGCCGGGATCACGCCCTCCTGCACGCCGTCGCTGGGCACGGAGATACGCTCGTCGGTGAGGGCCGAGGCGCCCCAGGCCGCCAGATCCACGGTCAGCACGTGGTGCTCCGCCAGCGCCAGGGCCTCTGCCACCGCCCGGGCAGCCTCCAGCTCACGGCGGTGGCGCTGGCCGTAGTCGAACGACAGGCCGATCACCCGGAAGCCCGCCTCGCGGGCCAGGGCGGCGGCGGTGGCGGAATCGAGCCCGCCTGAGAGCAGGGCGACGGCCGTGGGTGGGGTGGAGCGCATCGCCCCATTCTGGAAGTCGGCGGGTCGACGCCACCGGGCGTTCTGTGCAAGATGCGGGAGGTGTCGTGGCCGCCGGGCCGGCACGCGTTCATCCTCTCCGCCCCTTCCTCTGTCATGGCCATCGCCGCGCCTCGTGGGCTGTCCGTTCCTGCCCTGCTGGGTTCCCTGCTGGGGCTGGGCTTGGGTCTGGGGGTGGCGGGCACCAACGCCGGCTCTTCGCCCGCTGTCGCAATTCCCCGGCTCGATCTGACGCCCTACCCTGCCGCCCCCGCAGGCCAGCGCCGCTGGGTGATCCAGCTGCCCGGCGTGCTGCGGCCCAGCGAGAGCCTCAAGGGCTGGGGAACCAAGATTTACCGGGTGAGTGATGTGGGGCCGCTGGCCTCCACCCGCATGGCCTGCCCGCCCGGCAGCGTGAAGCAGGGGGTCTTCGTGCCGATGGGCGGCATGCCCTTCGTGGT
>CAIRWM010000122.1 GCA_903882285.1 uncultured cyanobacterium | reverse complement strand
GGGTCTGCGGTGCCGGTGCATCAGCGCACGCGGGAGGATCCCCCGAACGCCTGGGGCGTTGAGCGGCTGGGCGTCAGCCTTGATCTCGCCGTGGCGTGTGACGGGGCCCCCGGCCTTGCCCCCGGGCCCACCGTCGCGCAACTGCGGGCGGAACGGGAGCGGGTCTCCCTGCGCCTGGGTGGAAACCCTGGGCGGGATGAGCAGGGGATGGCCCTGTGGATGGAGGAACCCCACGGAACTTTGTCGCAACTGTGGCGGATGGGCCATCGCTTCGCTCCAGACGGGCCTCCAGAAAGGCCGGGCGAACGCGCCGGTGCGCCGATTCTTAGGGTGGATCCTGCTCCGCTGCCGTTCCGCCGCGCCATGTCCAGCTTCGGCGAAGGCGAAGGCGACCTGGTCACACTCACCTACCCCAAACCCCTGCCGATGCGGCTGGACCGCTGGCTGGTGGCCCAGCGGCCGGAGCAGAGCCGCGCCCGGATCCAGAAGTTCATCGAGGCCGGTTATGTGCGGGTGAACGGGATCACCGGCCGCGCCAAGACCCCCCTGCGCCAGAACGACACGGTGGAGCTGTGGATGCCGCCGCCCGAGCCGCTGCCCTACCTGGTGCCGCAGGACATCCCGCTGGATGTGCTGTTCGAGGACGAGCATCTGATCGTGCTCAACAAGCCCGCGGGCCTGACGGTGCATCCCGCCCCCGGCAATCGGGACGGCACCCTGGTGAACGCCCTGCTGCACCACTGCCCCCACCTGCCCGGCATCGGCGGCGAGATGCGGCCCGGCATCGTGCACCGGCTCGACAAGGACACCACGGGCTGCATCGTGGTGGCCAAGAGCCAGGAGGCGCTGGTGAAGCTGCAGGTGCAGATCCAGAAGCGCATCGCCTCGCGCGAGTATCTGGCGGTGGTGCACGGCCAGCCCAGCGCCGACCAGGGCACGATCATCGGAGCGATCGGCCGCCATCCGGTGGACCGCAAGAAGTACGCGGTGGTCAGTGATGACTCCGGCCGTCACGCCTGCACCCACTGGAGCGTGATCGAGCGCCTGGGCGATTTCGCCCTGCTGCGCTTCCGGCTTGACACCGGCCGCACCCACCAGATCCGGGTGCATTGCGCCCACCTGGGTCATCCAATCGTGGGCGATCCGATGTATTCGCGCGCCCGCCGGCTGCCGGCGGCGCTGCCGGGCCAGGCCCTGCATGCGGTGCAGCTGGGGCTCAACCACCCGATCACGGGTGAGCGGATCGTGTGCGAGGCGCCGCTGCCCGAGGTGTTCGCCACCTTGCTGGCGGTTTTGCGCCGCCGCGTCCGGCCTGGGTGCATGGCCAGCCCAACGGCCGGCTGAGGGCCGCTTCAGTTGCGGCCAGTGGCGCCGCGAAGCAGTGCATCAGGGCATCGCCACCGGCAGCCGCGGGCAGGCTTCCACCAGGGTGCGGGTGATCGCGGCCCGGGGATGCTCCAGCAGGGCATGACCGGGCCCCTGCTCCACGATCCGGCCGCCCTCCAGCACGATCACGCGGTGGCAGAAGCCGCTGGCCACGCTGAGGTCGTGGGTGACGAACAGCAGGCCGAGCCCCAGCTCCCGCTGCAGCCGCCGCAGCAGGCTGAGCACCTCCGCCTGTACCTCGGCGTCGAGCATGCTGACGCTCTCATCGCAGAGCAGCACCGAGGGCTGCAGGATCAGGGCGCGGGCGATCGCCACCCGCTGCTGCTGACCGCCCGAGAGCTGGCGCGGCAGGCGGTTTTCGAAGGCTTCCGGGGGCTCCAGCCCCACCGACGCCAGCTGCTGCCGCGCCTGCTGCCGCGCTTCGGCCCGGCTGGCCAGGCCGTGGATCAGCAGCGGGTCGGCCACCGCCTCGCCCACGTTCATCTGCGGATTGAGGCAGGCCAGCGGGTCTTGGAACACCATCTGGATCCGCCGCCGCGCCCGCTCCAGCGCCTGGCCGCGCAGCTGGCGCAGCTCCTGGCCCTGCAGCCGCACACTGCCGCCGCGCACCGGCGCCAGGCCCATCAGGGCGCGACAGAGGCTGCTCTTGCCGCAGCCCGAGGCCCCCACGACGCCGATCGTCTCGCCCTCGTGCAGGCGCAGGCTGATGCCATCCACCACTTTCAGCCAGCGGGGGTTCCAGGGGGGGGACGGCAGGGCATACCAGCTGCGCAGCTCCTCAAGCTCCAACAGCACCGGCGCCGGCGGCGGGGCGACGCTGCGGCCGCCCTCGCGCTCCCGGGCCGCCTGCACCAGCCGTTGCCCCACGGCGGAGCGGGGCTGGGTGAGCAGCTGCTCGCTCGGCCCCTCCTCCACCAGGCGGCCCTGATCCAGTACGCCGATCCGCTCGCACCAGCGCCCGGCCATGGCCAGGTCGTGGGTGATCAGCAGCAGGGCGCTGCCGGCCTCCTGGCAGAGGTCGCGCAGCTCGGCCATCACCTGCACCGTGACGGCCACATCGAGGCTGGTGGTGGGCTCGTCGGCGATCACCAGGGGCGGGTCGAGCGCCAGGGCCAGGGCGATGGCCAGGCGCTGGCGCATGCCGCCGCTGAACTCGTGCGGATAGCTGCTGTAGCGCTGCGGGTCGATGCCGACGCGCGTCAGCAGCGCCCGGGCCCGCTCGTGCAGCCGCTGGCGGCGCCAGCCGGGCCGGTGCGCGGCCAGGGTGTCGCCTAAGTGGTCGCCGATCGTCATCAGCGGGTTGAGCCGCGTCATCGGGTCCTGGAACACCAGCCCCACCGCCTCGCCGCGTAGCTGGCGCAGGGCGGCCCGCCCGAGCCGGCGCGGGTCCTGGCCGGCCAGCTGCAGGCGGCCGGTGCAGGCGCTGCCGGGGGGCAGCAGCTGAAGCACGGCGCGGGCCACGGTGCTCTTGCCGCAACCGGAGGGACCCACCAGGGCCAGCCGCTCGCCGGCGTGCAGGGTCAGGTCGAGGCCGTCGAGGGTGGGCACCTCCGCCTCCGGGTAGCGCACCAGCAGCTGCTCAAGCCTCAGCACCGGGCCGGTGGAGCTGGAACTGGGATGGGCCGGTGGCGGAGCTACGTCCTGGGGAGAGGCCATGGTCGCGGGGACGCTGCCACCAGCTTGGATGCTCTTACGCGCACATCCATGGGATTGTTGCGTCGGCTGCATACCATGGGGGTCATGTCGCGGCTGGGGATGCTGAGGGCCGTATCCGATCCGAGCTCCGCTGTCGCCACGGCGGAGCCCGTCCCCTCCTCCGCGGAGCCCGTCCCCGGTGGGCGGCGGCGGCCGATTCACGACCCCACCGATTACGGCGTCACCCTGCCCCAGTGGCTGCAGGAATGTGTGCGCCATGTGCCGCCCGGGGTGGGTCAGAGCTGTCCCACCGATACCGAGGCCCTGCTGGCCTCCGCCTTCGACTTCGCCTATCAGCTGCACGAGGGGCAGTTCCGGGCCAGCGGCGAGCCCTACATCATCCATCCGATCGCCGTGGCAAATCTGCTGCGCGACATCGGGGCCAGCGCGGCCGTGATCGCCGCCGGCTTCCTCCATGACGTGGTGGAAGACACCCAGGTCACGCCCGAGGAGATCGAGGAGCACTTCGGGACCGAGGTGCGGGCCCTGGTGGAGGGCGTCACCAAGCTGGGCGGCATTCACTTCACCAACCAGACCGAGGCCCAGGCTGAAAACCTGCGCCGCATGTTTCTGGCGATGGCCAGCGATATCCGCGTCGTGCTGGTGAAGCTGGCCGACCGGCTGCACAACATGCGCACCCTCGGAGCCCTCAAGCCCGAGAAGCAGCAGCGCATCGCCCGCGAGACCCGCGACATCTACGCCCCCCTGGCCAACCGCCTCGGCATCGGCCGCTTGAAGTGGGAACTGGAGGATCTGGCCTTCAAGATCCTCGAACCGGAAGCCTTCCGCGAGATCCAGCAGCAGGTCGCGAGCAAGCGCAGCGACCGGGAAGACCGACTCGGCGTCACGGTGCAGCTGCTGCGCGACCGGCTGGCCTCGGTGGGGCTGTCCAGCTGCGAGGTGAGCGGCCGGCCGAAGCACCTTTACGGCATCTGGAGCAAGATGCAGCGTCAGCAGAAGGCCTTCCACGAGATCTACGACGTGGCGGCGGTGCGCATCCTCTGCCCCTCGCTGGAGGGCTGTTATCGCGCCCTGGCCGTGGTGCACGACACCTTCCGGCCGATTCCCGGCCGCTTCAAGGACTACATCGGCCTGCCCAAGCCCAATGGCTACCAGTCGCTGCACACCGCAGTGATCGGCCGGCACCGGCCGATCGAGGTGCAGATCCGCACTTCGGAGATGCACCAGGTGGCTGAGTACGGCATCGCCGCCCACTGGAAGTACAAGGAAGGCGGCTCCCCTGCCGCCACGGGGGGCGACGCCGAGCGCTTCAACTGGCTGCGGCAGCTGGTCGACTGGCAGAAGGATGGCGTCGGCAACGACAGCAGCGACTTCCTGGCTTCGATCAAGGAAGACCTCTTCGATGAGGAGGTGTTCGTGTTCACCCCAAACGGCGATGTGGTGGGCCTGCGCAAGGGCTCCACGGCCGTGGATTTCGCGTATCGCATCCACTCCGAGGTGGGCAATCACTGCCAGGGGGTGCGCATCAACGACCGTCTGTCGCCGCTAGCCACTCCGCTGCAGAACGGCGATTTCGTGCAGGTGATCACCGGCAAGAGCGCCCACCCCAGCCTCGACTGGCTCAACTTCGTAGCCACGCCCACGGCACGCAATCGCATCCGTGCCTGGTACAAGCGCAGCCACCGCGACGAGAACATCCAGCGGGGCACAGAGATGCTGGAGCGCGAGCTCGGCCGCTCCGGCTTTGATGCCCTGCTGCACGGCGAGGCCCTGGCCCGGGTGGCGCGGCGCTGCAACCTCGTGGGCACCGAAGACCTGCTGGCCGCGCTGGGCTTTGGCGGCGTGACGCTGCATCAGGCGGTGAATCGGCTGCGGGAGGAGGTGCGGCTGGCCACCGAGGCCGCGGCGCCGGTGCTCACCAACGAACAGGTGGCGGCCACGGTGACGGCCACGCCGCTGCATCAGGCGTCCGGCAGCCCGATCCTGGGGGTGGAGGGGCTCGAATACCGGCTGGGGGGCTGCTGCAGTCCGCTGCCGGGGGAGCCGATCGTGGGCACGGTGGCCCTCGGCAACCACGGCATCACCATCCACCGCCAGGACTGCTCCAATGTGCTGCAGGCGCCGGTGGAGCGCAGGCTGCCGGTGCGCTGGAACCCAGCAGGCTCTGGCCCGCAACGCCGCTATCCGGTGCGGCTGCGCATCGAGGTGCTTGATCGCGTCGGCGTGCTCAAGGACATCCTCACCCGGCTGTCTGACCACCGCATCAACGTGAGTGATGCGCGCGTGCGTACCACCGCGGGCAAGCCGGCCCGGATTGATCTGCGCGTGGAACTGGTGAGTGCCGCCCAGTTGGGCTCCACGATCGATCAGATCCGCTCGATGGCCGACGTGCTGGACATCTGCCGCACCGGCATCGGCTGAGGCCCGCTGCGGCGGAGCGGGGCCGGCCGGCTGGCGCGGTGGTGGGTCGATGTGATGCCGATCACGAAGCCCAACGCTGGCAAGAGGTTGCGGCAGATCCGCACGGCTCCGCTGACCATGGCCAGGACGGCGGTGACCGACAGCAGGGCCAGAGCGGCCAGGGCCAGCATCTGGCCCAGTCCCAGCAGGATCTGGCCCATGCCGAGCGCAATGCCGCGCAGCCCGCTTATCACGTTGTAGATCGAATTGCTCACCACCAGCAGGGTGTCGGCTTTCAGAGCCAGGGTGGCCTTGAACAGGCCGGCAAGTGTGCCGCCGCCGAGCAAGACCAGCAGGGCCCCGAACAGACCCTCCCGGGATTGCAGGAAACCCTGACGCTGCGCTGACGCCGGCCGAGCTTTTCGTCGCACGGCTGGGACCTGCTGGGCTGAGCCTTGGGACGCGTTACGGCCTGATCGGGGGGGGCTGGGTCGCCCCCGAGCCTGCGCGCCATGAGCCGACGACATGCAGGATCCACAAGGTCTACGGCAACCATTCCAGGCTTCTGGCCGGTTGCAAGAGCTGCGGGCCGGTTTGGCGAGTGGATTCTTTGCGCTCAGGATTCCGGCGCGGCCGCCAGATCAGGGCCGCTCCATCAGGGCAGGGTGAAGCCCGAGGTGTTGAGGTGCTTGAGGTCGAGCATCACCACCGTGATCCAGCCCAGCAGCACGATCCCGCCGATCGCGCCAAGGCCGAGCAGCAGGGGCAGCAGCACCGATCGCAGGGCCGACTTCGGGGCTGAACTCTGGCCCGCTGAGCTCAAGTCAGCTGAGCTCGAGTCCGTTTCGTTCGACACGTGCGCTGGCCGGCAGGGCGTCATCTTCCCATGGGCGAGGCCGGGAGGGGCGGTTCAGAGGTCGGGGGAACGCCGCTGCACCCGGGAGGGGCGTTCGCCGTAACGGGCCTGGTATTCGCGGCTGAAGCTGGACAGGGATAGGTAGCCGCAGGCCTGGGCCACGCCGGTGAGCGTGAGGCGGCGCCCCTGGTGTTCAAGCAGGGCTTTGGCCTTGGCCAGCCGCTGTTTCCGGAGCCACTGCATGGGGCCCACGCCGAAGCGCTGCTTGAAGGCGTACTGCAAGGCCCGGCGGCTGTAGCAGCTCTGCTGCTCCAGTTCCGAGAGGCTGATCGGTTGATCGAGATGGCCCAGCATCCATTCCACTAAGTCGGCATGGACGAAGGGCTTGACCGCGCCGATCGCTCCGGCCCGCGGTTCGAGCAGGTCGGGCACCAGCAGCATCACGATCAACCGACGGATCAGGTCGTCGAGGCTCAACATCGGGTGGATGCCGCCCGAGAGGGCCACGGCCTGCTCGGCAAAGGCCATCGCGTCCATCAGCAGCCGCTGCAACCGGTCGCGGCGGGGATCGGTGCGCCGGTTCAGGATCGCGGGCTCGGCCAGGGCGGCCTGCAGCTGGTGGCTATCGAAACCCGGGCCGGCGATGGCGTGGAACACCGGCAGCAGGCATTCGGGCGGAAAGCTGATGATCACCCCGGAGCAGACGGTGCAGTGGATGCGGATGAGATTCCTGGTCGCCGGCAGGAACAGGCACGAGGTTCGAAAGGTGAACCGTCGGCGGTTCAGGCTGAATTCATTGATGCCTGCCAGGTAGGGCACCACCAGCTGGGCTTCGCATTTCTGTTCCACCACGCCTTCGATGGCCGAGCCCCAGGTGGAGAGCAGGGTGATCTCCCCCAGGCGGATGCAGCCTGAGTTGTTGCGGAAGGGTTGCTGGTGTTCGGGATGCTCCCAGCTGTGAACATGCAGCGGCAGATAGCTGCCCACCACCGCCCCGAAATCCACCGGGTTGCTGGACGCCAGCGAGGCTTCCGGCAGCTTGATGAAGGGAAGAGGAGCCGGAGCTTCGATGGAGCCGGTGGGCATTGCTGCGGGTCGGAACCTTTTCGGATAGTTAAAGAGCAGTTCACCCCGCAGCACCGGCAAAGCGCAGAAAGCGCTGGAAGGAGCAAAAAGCGCAGCCAGCTGTTCAGCCAGCCGGTGCGGGTCCGCGCACAGCGACCCGGCCCCGTGTCGGGTGTTACAGCCTGGCCGTAGGCCTGCCTTTACAACGGCTCCAGCCCGGTTACGTCCCACCGCTCTGCTGCCATGACCTCCGAACAGGCCGCCCAGCTGATCGACAACACCCTCGATCTGGTGCATCAGCGGCTGCAGGATCTCGAATCCCAGGCGCTGCCGCAGGAGCAGCGGGCCCTGGCGGCGGAGTTCCGCGAGTGGCGCCATCCCGCTGGCGGCCACATTGATCTGATGGTGTTCCCGGGCCTGAGCGACTCCTGAGCGGCCGGCAGCGGAAACTGGAGGGCATCGGATCCGCCCCCCAGGCCCCTGGACAGCACCTCCAGCCTCTCAATCTCCGACACCATTGCCGCCATCGCCACCGCCGTGGCGCCCGGCCAGGGCAGCGTGGCGATCGTGCGGCTGTCGGGGCCGCAGGCCGAGGCGATCGGTCGCACCCTGTTCGCGGCGCCGGGTCGGCAGCAGTGGGGCAGCCACCGGGTGCTGTACGGCCATGTGCTGGATCCGGCCAGTGGCGAACGGGTGGATGAGGCGCTGCTGCTGCTGATGAAGGCACCGCGCAGCTTCACCCGCGAGGACGTGGTGGAGCTGCACTGCCACGGCGGGCTGGAGGCGGTGCGGCGGGTGCTGGAGCTGGTGCTGGCGGCCGGGGCGCGGCGGGCCGGCCCGGGGGAGTTCAGCCAGCGGGCGTTTCTCAATGGCCGCCTCGATCTCACCCAGGCCGAGGCGATTGCGGCGATGATCACGGCCCGCAGCCGCCGGGCGGCCCAGCTGGCGATGGCGGGCCTCGATGGCGGCGTGCAGCGCCGCATCGGCGCCCTGCGCGAGCGGCTGCTGGATCAGCTGGCCGAGCTGGAGGCCCGGGTGGACTTCGAGGAGGATCTCCCCCCGCTCGATGCCGCAGCGGTGGTGGCCGAGCTGGTGGCGGTGCGCGCCGAGCTGGAGCAGCTGGTGGCGGAGGCCCGCCAGGGGGAGCTGCTGCGCGAGGGGCTGCGGGTGGCGATCGTGGGTCGGCCCAATGTGGGTAAGAGCAGCCTGCTCAACCTGCTCAGCCGCCGCGACCGGGCGATCGTGACCGACCTGCCGGGCACCACCCGCGATCTGCTGGAGAGCGAGCTGGTGCTCGACGGCGTCCCGCTCACCCTGCTCGACACCGCCGGCATCCGCGCCACCGACGATCCGGTGGAACGGCTCGGCATCGAGCGCAGCCGCGCCGCGCTGGCGTCAGCCGATGGGGTGCTGTTGCTGTTTGATCTCGCTGCGGGCTGGACGGCGGAGGACCAGGCCCTGCGCGACCTGGTGCCCGAGGGCGTGCCGCTGCTGCTGGTGGGCAACAAGGCGGATCTGTTGGCGGGTGCCGCGGCTCCGGTGACGGCCGATGTGTGCATCAGTGCCCTGAGCGGTGCGGGCCGCGAGCCACTGGCGGCGTTGCTGCTGCAGCGCTGCGGCGCCGGCGAGGCCCAGGGGCTGCAGGTGGCCCTCAATGGCCGCCAGCGCGATCTCGCCGCGGATGCTGCTGCGAGCCTGGCGGCCAGTCTGGAGGCGGCGGATCAGGCGCTCCCTTGGGACTTCTGGACGATCGACCTGCGTGCCGCCGTGCGCCGGCTGGGCGAGATCACCGGCGAGGAGGTGAGCGAGGCGGTGCTGGATCGGGTGTTCGCGCGCTTCTGCATCGGCAAGTGAGGCGCGAGTTCAGATGGCTTCCGCCACGCGGGCACGGAAGCGGAGGGTGCTCGAGGCACCGGCGCTGTTCATCTGAAGAACGATGCTCACGGCACGGCAGGAATCGGCGGAGCTGGTGGAGGAGGTGATCGTGGGAATGAAGCTGACCACCCGCCTGGACACGATGGAGATGTCACTGGCGGTGCTGCTCAGACGACCGGAGGCCTCCACGGCGGGACCGACGCGGGTGAGGGTGGAGAAGCCATCACTCGGGCTGTTAACCGTGAGGCGGTATTGGATCACCCGGTAGATGGGAGGGCCGTTGGGCTGGGCCAGCGGCACCACCAGGCTGAGCACCCCGTCGCTGTCGTCGTCTTGGCAGACGGGGGTGGCGGGATAGCTCCAGGTGCCGTCGGTCAGGGTGGGGGTGATCTCGGCCGGTTGGCATGGGGTGGTGGGATAGGGGTAATTGCTGGGGGTGTTCAGGTCGTCCTGGAAGGTTGTCAGATTGGTGCCGGAGGGCAGCAGGCGGATCACGCAGGCCTCACTGATCTCGGAGCCCAGCAGATAGCTGACCTTGGCGAAACCGCGCTGGGTTTCGGAGGAGGTCATGGTGGTGCGCACGATGTTGAGATTGCTCACCGCCAGCTGGGCCGTTGCGGCCAGGGCCAGGCCGGTGATGAACAGCCCGATCAGCACCTCCGCCAGGGAGATGCCCATGGATCGGGCCTGGCGGACGCTGCGCGTGAGACGGCGGCGGTGCGTCATGGTCAGATGCGATTCCAGTTGTTGCAGCTCTCGCCGAGGTTGGCGGTGCTGTTGTTGCTGCCCATCCTGATCAGCCCCACCGCATCGCTCACCTGAACGCAGCGCACCGGCAATGCGCCATCCAGGTTGAAGCGCACCTGGATATCGGTGATGCCGCTCGTGGAGGCCCCCTGGATCACCACGAAGCCACGGGGTGTGAAGGCCCAGGTGATGCCACTGGGGGCGGCGGCCGCTCCGCTGCCGGCGATGTTGAAGCGGTGCCCCCGGCGTAAGCCCGGCAATCTGAGCACGGGCGAGCGGGCGCAGGTGGTGGGGCTGACTGTGGCCAAGACGGCGCCATCCTGCAGGTTGGTGCCGGTGGTGACGGTGACAACGCAGGAGGCGCCGACCCTGTCGGGAGCCTGGGACACCTCTTCGAGCCAGGTGCTCAGTTCCTGGGCCGCGGCGTTGGCCTGGGTGCGCCGCCACTGGGACGCGTCGATGCTGAACGCCATGGCGGAAACGATGCCGATGACGCTCACGGTGACCAGCAGTTCCACCAGGCTGAAGCCGGTGGGGGCTGGACGGGACGAGGCGGGCAATCGCATGCTCAGGAGCAGTAGTTGGCCATGGGGGGGACGATGTTCACGACCCTCAGGATCGGTCCGGCTGCCGTACCGGAGCGGTAGGTGATCTGGATCAGATGAATGGGCAGCCCATTGATGCCGTTGGCGATGGCGCTGCTCCTTGAGAGGCCGCTGGGCTGGGTGATGGCGTCAATGGCCGACTGGAGTGGGCCGAGAAAGGCGGAGTTCTGGGCACTGGAGCAGAGGTCGTCCACCCGATCCGGCTCTGCCTCCGATTCGGGGGTGGCAATGTTTTCCGGCGTGATCGCACGTTGGGGGAAATAGTATTCGTCCTGCTGGGGATTGCTTGTTGCGCAGACCTTGTCGGGCCCCACGCTGTCGGCGGGCGGGGCCTCAGTGGTGCAGGTGCCGGTGCAGCAGGTGAAGCGCTCACTCAGCTGCTTGATGCTGTTGAGGTCGTCTTCAATGGCGGTGGCCTGCTGGGATTGGATGCGCGCGCCGATGGTGCCGCGGCTGCTGATGGAGATCATTGCGGCGGCCCCGGCCACGGTGAGCGCCATCAGCACGATGAACACGAGGGGTTCAGCCAGGGTGAAGCCCTGGCCTGGGGCTGGCTGGGGGGAGCGCTTCAGGATCCGCAGCAGGTGGGAGTGAAAGCGTCGCATGATGTCGCCCTCAATAGTTGCTGGTACCTGACACGCTGCGGGCCACCCAGTCGGTGCCAAGCCAACCCACAAACTCGTTGGCAAAGTTTGTAAGATTTGAGCCACCAAAAGGGTCGGCCAGGCTGGAAAGCTGGGTTCTGGGCACACGGATATGAGTCAAGCCGCAGGGCCGGAATGTCTTGGCCCAGATGCGCCCACTGTAGTTCCAGTTTTCGGTGCCGGCCCAGAAGGCTTTGGCAGCGGCTGAGGTGGCCAGTGGGCCACAGCCAATGGTGGCAATCTCTACGTGGCCCATGGGAAAGTAAATCCAGACCCCTGCGATTTTGCCAGGCGTGAAATTGGTGTTGCGAACGCCAAGCTGAATAAACTGATAACTTGCTTTGGTGTTAAACGATGAGCTGGAATCGCGCCCGAAGAAGTTGAGTCGATCGGGGTAGCCCAGCGGCACCAAGGCTTGAACGGCGTCGGTTTTGCAGTCGTCAACAATGGTTTCGCAGCGGACGTGCTTGATAAAAGAACTAATTGTCTTGCCGAATTCTATGACGGGCGAGTCAAGAGTTACGCCACGATTATCATTGTCTTCCACGTAGTAGAAGCTCAGCGGGCCGCCCGTTGTGTCGACGATCAGTTCCCCGCCTGCGACAAGATTAATGGATGGACCCAGGCAGTGGAATCCAGCTCCATTGGAGCGGGGTGAGCTTGTGGTGTAGCGGCAGGAGGCTTTTTTGGATCCAATCGTGAGGTTTTTGATACGAAAGAAGGTATTCTTGAGGGGCGAAGGGTTGCTAATTATAATTTTTGTACCTTCTCTGACAAAGCAGGGTTCTATGTCAATAGTACTGCTTGAGTCAGTGCTTGAAGCCGAATTAAACGGTATTATCTGGGGTACAGGGCAGTTGGAGTTGCTAATTTCTATTTTAAAAGGGGACGCAGCTGCAGACGTTTGATAGATAAAGTTGAGCTGTGCATTGGGTATGCTGCTTAAATTGGCCGTTCTGGATATGGCCACGCTGCCGTTGGCATTGCCAGTGCTATCCCTAAACTGAAGGCCTTCCCCGGACGGTAAAATTTGAATCAGGCCGGCCTGAGGGTCGGAGCCAGGGTCGCCGGATTCGGTCCAGGTGGAACTCCATAGATTGTCGGGACCTGTGCTATCTCCATAACTCGCACTCTGGAAGTTATCGCCATCAGAGGCAAAGTTGGCATCCAGTGATGTGTCGGAAATTTGTGTCCAGGCAGTGCAAGGGCTGCCTGCTGTGGTTTGGCAAACTTCGACACGAGGATTTGTTGGATCGTTATTGGTGCGGATGACATATTTAAAGTTCGTGGCATTCGATTTGATGAAAACTCCTTGGCCGGCATAGTCATTTTGTCTTGTGCGAATGTAAGCGCCGCTCCCGCTGGCCCCACTGCCAGATGGCCATGAGAATTTAAACGATCCGATGCTGGGGAGTTCGAGATCGGTTGCTATGACGGGAATCCCCGAGACAGCCAGGCCTTGGAGGTCTTGTTTTTGGCCGAAGCAGTAGTAGTTAATAACTTCTCCGTCAAGCGGTGCATCTTTGCAGTCGATGGGGGCATAACAGGGAATTTTGGACGTGCCAAGTGTGATCCCGCTGCAGGAATAATTGTTGTTGATGACTTGTTGAATCCAGCCACCTCTTTTTACGTCAAGTTCATCGGGTGAATAGAAGGGACTGTCGGTATTGTTCTTGGTTTGGCTGTGGGGGGTGACGCGGAAGTTCGAGCGTTCGAAGATCGTTTCACCTGGGTTGAGCATGCCAAGGATGTTGGGAATGCTCACCACCTGGCCAGTTTCGCTGGTTGTGGTGTAGCGATCGTTGGCTTCGAAAGAAAAGAGGTCGCCGCCATTGAGGCCGATGATGATGCCCAGCTCCAGGTTGCAGAGGCGGCTGTCGGCACCGATCGAAGGCAGGTTGGTGGAGGCGGCTCTGACCCCACCAGCGCCTCCCGAGCCAAACGAAGCCCCGCAGCATTTCGCCAGCACTTCATATTCGCGCGTGATCGTGGAGGTGCTGGCCTTGCCATCCGCACCGGTGACGCTGCCCTCCACGGTGAGGGCGATGTAGCCGCGGTTGTGGCCCGGGCGCTGGTTGCCGCCGACTCCGTCAGGGTCGTTGAGGTTGGGGCGGTTGGCGGTGAAGGCGGCGGCGGCGGCGGCGTCGATGCCTTGCCCCGGGGCCGTGCTGACGGTGAATTCGCGGCGATTGTTGCTGCCGGAGCTGCCGGTGGCGTAGCTGATCCGGGTGAGCCGAAATCGGCGGGTCGCGGAGCCACTGACGAGGTTGGTCCAGGTCCCCCTGGCCAAGGTGACGGCGGCCTCGCTGGGTTTGCCATCCTCTCCGGGCCGTTCCCCGTTGACACTCACGCAGGGGCTGCGCAGTTCGCTGTTGTTTCTGCTCAGGCTGTCCATGGCCTTGGCGGCCACCAGCAGTTTGCGGTTCTCCGGGGCGTTGAAGGTGGCGATGATGGCGTCCGCGCCCGACTCAGCGGTGGCGCGGGCGTCGCGGTTGCTGTTCTGCAGCACGGCACTCAGCAGGTCGCCGCTGGTGAGGGACACCAGGGCGGCCGTTCCCATCAACATGCCCAGCAGCACGATGAGGCCGATGACCATCGAGAATCCCCGTTCCGATCCTCCTCGCCTGTGGGCCACCGCCGCAGCGCGCAGGAGTTGGTGGAGAAGCCTGGTTTTTGCCATGGCTCTGGCGATCGCATCTCCATAACGCTAGCCACGACGAGCCAAGCCTTTTTCAGTTGTAGACCTGCGCGGCATGAACGCCTTGTTTCTAGCCTTGCCCTCCCTTGAGCCCCAGCTGCGCCACTGGCTCGAGGAGGACATCGGCCGCGGTGATCTCAGCGCCGCCGCCCTGGGCGGAAAGGCAGGCCGGGCCCACTGGATCGCCCGCCGGGACGGGGTGTTCTGCGGCGGCGTGCTGGTGCCTCCGCTGTTTGGCCTGCTCGATCGGCAGATCGCGGTGCGGCTGCTGGTGGCCGATGGCGAGCCCGTGCGCGCCGGGCAGACCCTGCTGGAGCTGGAGGGCAGCGCCGCGGCGCTGGTGGCGGGCGAGCGCACCGCCCTCAATCTGGCGATGCGTCTCTCCGGGGTCGCCACCGCCACGGCCGCCCTGGTGGCCAGCCTGGCGGGCAGCGGTGTGGCCCTGGCCGACACCCGCAAAACCACCCCGGGCCTGCGGGTGCTGGAGAAGTACGCCGTGCGCTGCGGCGGTGGTGTGAACCACCGCCTCGGCCTCGATGACGCGGCCATGCTCAAGGAGAACCACCTGGCCTGGGCCGGCGGCGTGGCGCCGGCGATTGCGGCGGTGCGGGCGTCGGCGCCCTGGCCGTCGCGGCTGATCGTGGAGGCGGAAACGGAGCAGGAGGCCGAGGCCGCCGTGGCCGCCGGCGCCGATGGGGTGCTGCTCGATAACTTCAGCCCCGCCGCCCTGGTGGCGCTGGTGCCACGGCTGCGCGCCCTGGCGTCGCAGCGGCAGGGCGCAGGCCCGGTGGTGCTGGAGGCCTCCGGCGTCCAGCCCGAGCAGCTGGCGGCCTATGCCGCCACCGGGATCGATCTGATCTCCACCAGCGCGCCGGTCACCCGCAGCCCCTGGCTGGACATCAGCATGCGCTTTTCGTGAAGAAATCTGGCCCCGCTGTGGCCGCAGCGTCGTCAACGCCGCCGCCCATGGCCACATTGGCCCTGGTCTCCGCCGCACCTGTCTTGCCGCGATCCACCTCCCAGCCGGCGCGGCCCCTGCGCGTTCGCCCCCTGCTCCCGGCTGCCCTGGGCCTGCTGGCGCTGCTCGCCCCCCTGGCTCCGGTCCGGGCCCAGGCCCCAGCGGCGGTTCAGGCCCAGGCCGCGCCGGAGGGGGTGGTGGAGCGGGTGGCCCGCACCGGCACCCTGGTGCTGACCGGTCCCATGGATTCGGCTCCCCTGCTGAGCCTCGATGCCCAGGGGCGTCCCCAGGGCTATGGCGTCGAGGTGGCGCGCCGCGTTGCGGCGGAACTCAGTACGGCGGTGGGCCGGACGGTGACGCTGCGCTTCGAGCCCGGCGGCGATCCGCTCAGCCTCGGCCAGCGCCTCGCTGAGGGCCAGGTGGATCTGGCCTGCGGCATCCCCTTCTCCTGGGAGCGGGACATGAGCTCCGATTACTCCCTGCCGATCGGGCTCTCTGGTCTGCGGCTGCTCGCCCCCGCCGGCCGCCTCGACGGCTCGCCCGCGTCGCTGGCCGGTCGACGCATCGGCGTGGTGCAGGAGTCGCTGGCGCAGACCGAACTCCAGGGCATGCAGCCCGCCGCCAAGGCGGTGGCCTTCCCCAGCCTCAAGGCCGCCGTCACGGCCCTGCAGGCCGGCCAGCTCGACGGGGTGATCGGCGACACCCTGCTGCTGGCCAACTTCGCCCGCAGTTCGGGCGCCAAGGGGCTGGCGATCACCCCGGAGCAGCCCTACGAGCGCTATGCGGTGGCCTGCCTGCTGCCCGAGAACGATTCCGCCTTCCGCAACCTGGTGAATCTGGCGATCGCCCGCCTGCTGCAGGGCTATATCGATGGCCAGCCCGAGGCGGTGGCCGCTGTGGATCGCTGGGTGGGCCCCGGCAGCCCGATCAGCCTGCCTCCCGACAGGATTCGCACCTATTTCGAAACGGTGCTGCTCGGGGTGGAGGCGATCCGCCCTCTGCCGGCTCCGGCCGCCCGTCCCTAGCCCGTCCCTAGCCCGCCGCTAGCCCGCCCCCAGGCCCCACGTCACCCCGTTTCCCGCTCCCCTGCCCCTCCCGCATCCATGGCGTTCCTGTCCCGCTCCCGCCTGTTCGGCGTTCTGCTGATCGCCGCGTCGCTGCCGATGGATCCCGGCATGGCGCTGGCCACCGGCATGGGAGCCGCGCCGCCGCCGCTGGATCACGTCCCCCGGGCCGGCAGCGTCGAGGCGCGGCTGCGCCGCATCGCCGAGGCGATGCGCGAACGCGAGCAGCAGGCTGAGGAAGCCGGTATGGACGGGCTGCCCGAGGAGTTCCGCCTGGCCGCCTTCCTCAACGCTCCCCGGGGCGGCTGGGCCAATGCCGGACGGGTCGGCTGGGGTAACGGCGGTTTCCGCAACGGCGGCTTCCGCAATGGCGGCTTTTACAACGGTGGTTTCCGCAACGGCGGCTTCTATAACGGCGGCTTCCGCAACGGTGGCGGCTGGCTCAACAGCTGGTGAGTGCCGTGGTCCCCACGCGCTGCGGGCCGGTGCGCCTGCTGGTGGTGCAGCCCACGCCCTACTGCAACCTCGACTGCGACTACTGCTACCTGCCGCAACGCGACGACCGCCGCCGCCTGTCCCTGGAGATCCTGGAGGCGGCGCTGGAGCGGGTGCTGGACAGTCCCTGGTTTGAGGGGGGCTTCACCCTGCTCTGGCATGCGGGCGAGCCGCTCACCATGCCGATCGCCTTTTACGACGCGGCCACGGTCTGCCTCAACGATGTGCTGGCGCGGCGGGGGTTGGCGCCCGGCACGGTTGTGCAGTCCTTGCAGACCAACGCCACGGTGATCGATGCCGCCTGGTGCGACTGCTTCGAGCGCAACGGCATCCACGTGGGCGTGAGCATGGATGGCCCGGCGTTTCTGCACGACGCCCACCGCGTCACCCGCACCGGCCGGCCCACCCACGCCGCCGTGATGCGTGGCATCGATTGGCTGCAGCGGCGCGCCATTCCCTTCGAGGTGATCAGCGTGCTCACCGACGACGCCCTCGACCACGCCGATGCTCTCTATGACTTCTATGTGGAGCACGGCATCAGCGCCGTGGGGTTCAACATGGAGGAGACCGAGGGGGAGAACCGCTCCTCCAGCCTCGATCAACCCACGGCGGAGCGGCGCTACCGCCAGTTCATCCAGACCTTCTGGCAGCGCTGTCTGGCGGAGCCCGGCCGACTCATGCTGCGCGAGTTCGAGGGCATCACCAGCCTGGCCTGCGCTGGGGAGCGGCTGGAGAACACCGACATGAACGCGCCCTTCGTGATTGTCAACGTGGATGCCCAGGGCAACGTCTCGAGCTTTGATCCCGAGCTGCTTTCGGTGGCCACCGCCGAGTACGGCGACTTCTCCTTCGGCAACGTGCTCACCGACAGCCTTGAGGCCGTGGCCGCCAGCGCCAAGTTTCAGCGGGTGCAGCGCGACATCCAGGCCGGCGTGGAGCGTTGCCGCCGCAGCTGCGACTACTTCGGCCTCTGCGGTGGTGGCGCCGGCAGCAACAAGTACTGGGAGCACGGCACCCTGGATGCCAGCGTCACCCAGCACTGCCGCTACCGCATCCAGCTGGTGGCCGATGTGGTGCTGGCCGGCATGGAGCAGGAGCTGGGGCTGGCGCTCTACCCATGAACTGGACAAGGGTGAGGTGGGCCCTGCTGGCGGGAGCCGCTGCCGCCGCCATCCTCTTGAGCGGCCTTCCAGCCACACCCCAGTTCTCGCGTTGCCCGGAAATCGGCCGCCTCCCCGGGATTGTGCTGGGCATGGTCGTTGCCACAACGATCCTTCATACCTTGGTCACGTCTGTCCAAGCCGATCTGGTTCATTCAAACCGACTCGGCATCTGGTGTGCCAAAAGCAGCAGCAGACGCCTCACGCTGATTGCCGTTGGCGCCCTGATCACGGCCGCCACATTGTTTCTGGACATCCTGCTCTGGGCCTGGGTCTATCGTCATGTCGGCGCGATCCATGGGCTGGAGGCCAGCCTTTATTTCTCCGGCATCACATTCACAACGGTGGGATACGGCGATATCACGCTCGCTAAATGCTGGCAACTTCTCAGCGTTGGTGAAGCTGTGAATGGAGTCTTGATGGCCGGATGGAGTACCGCCCAGTTGATCTTCCTCGTGCAGCGGATGATGGTCATGGGCCAGGGCCCCGAAGCCACTCAGGAGCGCTGAGCCAGCGTCGTCTTCGTTGCCCGTGTCCGCCTCCGTGCGCCAGGGGGGATGATCAGGGCGGCGCCGGCCGTCGCGGGCGCCGTGCCGGTTTGTTGCTGCCGCCCATGCTCCGCCTCGCCCACGCCCTTGACGGCCAGCTGCGCGCGGCCATGGCGCGCGCCTTTCCGGAGGCGGCGGCCCAGGCGCAGGCGGCCGACCGACCGTTCGATCCCCAGCTGGCTCCGGCCTCGAAGCCGGAATTCGGCGACTTCCAGGCCAATGGCGCCCTGCCCCTGGCCAAGCCCCTGGGCCAACCACCCCGGGCCATCGCCACGGCGATCGCCGAGCAGCTGGCGGCGGATCCCGCCTTCTTGGCCCTGTGCCTTGAGCCCCAGATCGCCGGGCCGGGCTTCCTCAACCTCAGCCTGCGACCCGAGCGGCTGGCGGCCGAGGTGCAGGCCCGCCTTGGCGATCCGCGTCTCGGCGTGCCGGCCACCGAGGACACCACGCCGGTGCTGCTGGACTTCTCCAGCCCCAACATCGCCAAGGAGATGCACGTGGGGCACCTGCGCTCCACGATCATCGGCGACGCCCTGGCGCGGGTGCTGGAGTTCCGAGGCCACCCGGTGCTGCGGCTCAACCACGTGGGCGACTGGGGCACCCAGTTCGGCATGTTGATCACCCACCTCAAGCAGGAGGCCCCCGAGGCGCTCACCACCGCCGATGCCGTGGACCTCGGCGATCTGGTGGCCTTCTACCGCCAGGCCAAGGCCCGCTTCGACGCCGACGAGGCCTTCCAGGCCACCGCGCGCGAGGAGGTGGTGAAGCTCCAGGGTGGCGACCCGGTGTCCCTCAAGGCCTGGGGGCTGCTGTGCGATCAGAGCCGCCGCGAGTTCCAGGCGATCTACGACCGCCTCGACATCCGCCTGGGGGAGCGGGGTGAATCTTTCTACAACCCCTACCTGCAGGCCGTGGTCGATGATCTGCGGGCCGCCGGACTGCTGGTGGTCGACGACGGCGCCGGCTGTGTCTTCCTCGAAGGGGTGAGCGGCAAGGACGGCAAGCCCCTGCCCTTGATCGTGCAGAAGAGCGATGGCGGCTTCAACTACGCCACCACCGATCTGGCGGCGATCCGCTACCGCTTCGCGCCGCCGCCGGCGGGGGATGGCGCTGGCCGGGTGATCTACGTCACCGATGCCGGCCAGGCCAGCCACTTCGCCGGCGTGTTCCAGGTGGCCCGCCGGGCCGGCTGGATCCCCGCCGGCGCCCGGCTGGAGCACGTGCCCTTTGGCTTGGTGCAGGGCGATGACGGCAAGAAGCTCAAGACCCGATCCGGCGACACCGTGCGCCTCAAGGACCTGCTCGATGAAGCGGTGGAGCGCGCCGAAGCCGACCTGCGCCGCCGCCTGAAGGAGGAGGAGCGCCACGAGGACGACGCCTTCATCGCGCATGTGGCCACCACCGTGGGGCTGGCGGCGGTGAAGTACGCCGATCTCTCCACCAACCGGATCACCAACTACCAGTTCAGCTTTGAGCGGATGCTGGCCCTCACCGGCAACACGGCGCCGTACCTGCTCTACGCCGTGGTGCGCATCGCCGGCATCGCCCGCAAGGGAGGTGATCTGGGAGGCGCTGCAGGGGCGACTGGAGCGCCAGCGGGGGGTGATCTCAGCTTCAGCGAACCCCAGGAATGGGCCCTGGTGCGGGAACTGCTGAAGTTCGACGCGGTGATCGCCGAGGTGGATGAGGAGCTGCTGCCTAATCGGCTGTGCAGCTACCTGTTCGAACTCAGCCAGGTCTTCAACCGCTTCTACGACCAGGTGCCCGTACTCCGGGCCGACGGGCCGGCCCGCTCCTCCCGCCTGGCGCTCTGCCGGCTCAGCGCCGACACGCTCAAGCTCGGCCTCGGGCTGCTGGGGATTCCAACGCTCGAGCGGATGTGAGGCCGGCCGAGCTCCTGCAGCCGCCGTTGCACCAGCGGCAGGGCTGACTCCGGCCACTGCGAGGAATAGCGCTGCAGTTCTGCCACTGCCTTGTTGTGCTTCTGCAGCGAGCGCGAATAGGACTCCACCGCACTGCGGTAGCTGCCGAGCACCTGCAGCAGGGTGGTGGCATCAGCCCGACCGGCCGCGTAGCTGTCGCTGGCCGCGGTGATCGACTGGCGGGCACTGGTCAGCTGGGCGATGGCCGAGTCGGTCACGATCTGGCTGTTGATGTACGCGGCGTAGCTCGTCTCCACCTGGGCCGTGACCGAGAGCCGCTGCAGCGCCGCCTGCTGGAGGGCCTGCTGCTGCTGCTGGCCCTGGGCGGCGGCGCTGGCCGACAGGATGCCGCCATCGAAGAGGGTCCAGTTCAGCGTCACCCCGGCCTCGGCTTCTGAGCTGATGGTGCTGTTGCCGTTTTCGGCCTGAACGTATCCGGAGGCCTCCACGGCCAGCTCCGGCAGGTAGCGGCGGCGGGTGGCCACGGCAGTCCAGGAGAGCTGCTGTGCCTTGGCGAGGTTCTGCTGGATCTCTTCGCGCAGGCGCAGGGCCTGCTGGATCGTCGCCAGCCGATCGAGCGACCAGTCGCCCTGCAGCGTCAGGTGCTGGGCGGGCATCACGATCTCCCCCGGTGGCAGGCTGAGGCTCTCGGCCAGCCGGGAGGCGGCCACGATCACCTGCTCATGGGTGTCGATGCGCAGGATCAGCAGCGCCTGCTCCTGACTGGCGAGCTGATCGAGGTCTGGGGTGGCGGGACCACGACGGGCCTGGCCCCGGGCCTGCTGGCTCCAGTAGGCCACCAGCGCACTCATGTCGGCGTAGTCGCGCTCCAGGGTGATCAGCGTCTGCAGATCGAAGTACTGCGACTGGATGTCCAGCACGAGGGAGCGGGCCTCCACATCGAAGAGGAAGCGCTCGGCGGCCAGGCCGGCGGCGTTGGCCCGGCGCCGCGGGGCGCGGCTGGGATCAAAGAAGGTCCAGGCCAGGTTCAGCTGCGGGGAGATCAAGGTGCTGCTGTCGCCCTGCTGTTGCTGCAGGCCGATGGCCCCGGGCGATTCATTGCCGGCGATGAGGCTGGGGAACCATTCGCGCCGGATCGCCACCCCGTCCCAGCGGGTGGTTTCGATCTGGGCAAATGCGCTGGCCAGCCTGGGGTTCCGCTCCAGGCCCGTGGCCAGCGCCTCCGGCAGGGTCAGCCGTTGGGCGGAGCGCTCGAGATGGTCACGATGCCGGTGCAGACGGCTCTCCAGCAGCTTCAGCGTGTTGCCGGCGACGGCCGCCGGCAGCGGGCGCAGGCTGGGGAACGCCGGGGTAGGTGCCGCCTGGGCCGCCCAGGCTGGCACCAGCAGCAGGGCCGCCAGGCTGCTGATGGAAGCCTGCAGGAGACTGGGGCGCAAGGGCGGCATCAAGGGCGGGGAGGACGGCACCTCAGGGCCGTGGGGCTCAGTCAACGGGATTGAAGCGGGATGGGCTCGGATCGACCATGGTGGCGGCCCCTACGCTGCCCTGCATGACCGTCGCACTGTGCCCACCCTGCTGTGAAACTGTCTAACGCAGCCGCCCCTGACGCCGCTGCCCCTGACGCCGCCGGCCCGTTCGCCCGGCCCGAGGTGGAGGCTCTCCAGGCCTACAGCGCTCCATTGGAGGGGCGGCGCGGCCTGCTGCGCCTCGACTTCAACGAGAACACCGTGGGGCCCAGTCCCCAGGTGGTGGCGGCGATCCGCGCCCTGCCCGCCGATCACTACGCCATCTATCCCGAATACGCCGGCCTTCGCGAGGCGTTGCTGGCCAACCTGGCGGCCGGTGGGCTGGAGCGGCCGCTGCAGCCCGCCCAGGTGGGGCTGTTCAACGGGGTGGATGCGGCCATCCATGCCCTGTTCCACGCCTACGGCGACCGTGGTGACACCTTGCTCACCACCAGCCCCACCTTCGGCTACTACAGCCCCTGCGCCCAGATGCAGGGGATGGCGATCGAGGCGATCCCCTACCGCCTGCCGGACTTCCGCTTCCCGTTCGAGGAGATCCGTGCCGCCCTGAGCGCGGAGGCCCGTCCCGGCGGGGGGCCGCCGCGCCTGCTGCTGATCTGCAACCCCAACAACCCCACCGGCACACGCCTGTCGCCGCAGTTGATCCTGGAGCTGGCGGCGGCGGCGCCGCACACCCTGGTGGTGGTTGACGAACTGTATGAGGCCTTCACCGGCGACAGCGTGCTGCCGCTGGCCGATTTCGAGGCCACCCCCAACCTGGTGGTGCTGCGCTCCCTGGCCAAGACCGCCGGCCTGGCGGGCCTGCGCATCGGCTTCGCCATCGGTGCTGCGCCGGTGATTGACCGCATCGGCCGGGTCACGGGCCCTTACGACATCAACAGCTTCGCCGTGACGGCCGCCCACGCCGCCCTGGCCGATCAGCCCTACGTGGATGCCTATGTGGCCGAGGTGTGCGCTGCCCGTGACTGGCTGGTGGCGCAGCTGCAGGCCGCTGGGGTGCGGCACCATGTCGCAGGCGGCAACTACCTGCTGCTCTGGCCCGAGCGCCCGGCTGAGGAGGTGGAGCGGCGCCTGCGGGAGGCCGGCATCCTGGTGCGCTCCATGGCGGGCAAGCTGTTGCTCGATGGCTCGCTGCGGGTGAGCATCGGCACCACCGATCAGATGCGGCAGTTCTGGCAGGCCTGGCAGGAGGTGCAGCCCTGATCACCATGGAGCCCTAGGGGCGGGGCTGGCTGGCCGAGTGCGGTGGGCATGGAGGCGGGATGCCCATCAATAAACTGGGGGCAAAAACAGGAGCATGAGGAAGATCGCGGCTCCTTGAAAAATAATATCAACATGGTCGATTTTGCGGCTGATCATGCCGTGTTTGCTCTCGGAAATGCTACTCCAGAGATTGTTTTCCCAAGTGGAAATGATAAACAATATCATCGCGGCAATCAAGCCGAAAAGATAGAATTTGTCGAGGAATTTACCCTGTTCCAGGGGCGTGGTGGCATCGTCCCGGCTCAGCTGCTGGCCTCGCGCAGGAAATTGGCCAGCAGCTCGTGGCCGCTCTGGGTGAGCACGCTCTCGGGGTGGAACTGCACCCCCTGCAGATGGGGGTAGTCGCGGTGGCGCAGGCCCATGATCGTGCCGTCATCAAGCCAGGCGGTGATTTCCAGGCAGTCGGGCAGGCTTTCGCGCTCGGCGATCAGGCTGTGATAGCGGGTCGCGGTAAGCGGCTCGGGCAGGCCGGCGAACACCCCCTGGCCGCTGTGGTGCACCGGCGAGGTCTTGCCGTGCATCAGTTCGGCGGCCCGCACCACCTTGCCGCCGAACACCTGGGCCAGGCACTGGTGCCCCAGGCAGACCCCCAGGATCGGCACCCTGGGCCCCAGCTCCCGCAGCACGTCGAGGCACACCCCGGACTGATCGGGATCGCCCGGCCCCGGCGAGATCAGGATCGCCTGCGGGGCCAGGGCGCGGATCTGTTCCAGGTTGAGGGCATCGTTGCGCTCCACCCGCAGGTCGGCGGCGAGGGGATGGCTAGTGGCGAGTTCGCCGAGGTACTGCACCAGGTTGAAGGTGAAGCTGTCGTAGTTGTCGAGGACCAGGAACATCGGCGCGGCGGTGCCGTGGGGCGGACTCAGAGACCGAGCCGGGCCAGCAGCGGCGGCACCAGCAACAGCAGGGCAATCATCATCGACGACAGGGCGGCCACCAGCACGGCGGCGGCGGCACAGTCCTTGGCGATGCGGGCCAGGGGATGGAAGCGGCGCCCCACAGCCAGATCCACCACGGCCTCGGTGGCGGTGTTGAGCAGCTCCAGCACCAGCACGGCCGTCACGGTGAGCACCAGCACGGCCAGCCTGTCGGCGCTCAGGCCGAGCAGTAGCCCCAGGCTGAACACCGCCGCCCCGGTGAACACATGAATGCGGAAGTTGCGCTGGCTGGCGAAGCCGTAGGCCAGCCCCTGGGCGGCGTAGCGGAAGCTGGCCGGCAGGTCGCCCGCCACCTTCCAGGCGCCGACCCGCATCCGGCGGCCGCGCCGCTGCCCCTCCTGACTGACCTCTCGCAACGGGGGAGGTGCGTCGTCGGGAACGGGCATGGGCGTGGGTATCGGCACCGCATGCAGTCCTGGCAGCGGCACCCTACCGCCGTTTGCCGGTGCCGGAACCCCCCATCAGCCGTTCCTGGCGTTCCAGCATCGCCGCCAGGCTGGTCGCGTCGGGATGGTCCCAGCCCAGCAGGTGCAGCAGCCCGTGGCTGGCCAGGAAGCGCAGCTCCCATTCCAGAGCGTGGCCGTGGTCGACGGCCTGACGCGCCGCCGTCTCCAGGGAGATGACGATGTCGCCCAGTTCCAGGGGCTCGGTCTCGGCCGGCCCCAGGCCCTCCAGGCCCGCCGGTGGCAGTGGTGGGGCCTCCTCCTGGGCGGCGAAGGCCAGCACGTCCGTGGCGCCGCTCTTCTGGCGCCAGGCGGCATTGAGCTCGGCGATGGCGGTGTCGTCGCAGAGTTCGAGCCCCAGGCTGTAGGCGGAGGCCCGCAGGGTGGGCGGCAGCTCCGCCGCCAGGGCCTCCAGCCAGGCGCTCAGCTGCTGCTGCCAGTGGGCTTCCGCCTGGTCGGCCGCGGCCAGGGGGCCGGCGTTGCGCAGCAGGGCGGCGGGCAGGCCCGCGCTCAGGCTGAAGGCCAGATCCAGCTCAGGGGGCTGGGGGCCGGTGGTGGGCGGCAGGCCGGTGGTGCTCACTGGGGAAGGCTGGGGCGTCCCAGCCAGGCGATCAGCACCAGGAAGCCAGTGAGGCCGAGGGCGGTGAGGCCGAAGTGGAACAGGCTCTGGCGGCCCTTGCGCACCATGTTGCGCATCGCCAGCTTGACGAAGCTGGGGGATGGCGGCTCGGAGGTGTCGGGGGGCATCAGTTTGCGGTTCGGGTGAGGGGGAAGCCCTTGGCGGGGCTCAGGCCTGGGCGGCTGTGCGTTGCAGGGTTCCAGGCCAGTCGAGGATCAGGCGATCGGCCGTCAGTAGCCAAGCTGAATGGCGCAGGGCCGTGGCTGTGATGAAGCGATCGGCGGGGTCGGCGTGGAAATCGCGCAACTCAGCCCCCAGGAGTGCGGTGCTGCCATCCAGGGCCAGCTCCTGGAGACCGGCCGCGAGCCAGTCCCGGCGCCAATCGACGACCGGGCACGGCAGGGTGATGCGACCCCGCTGATGCAGCAGGGCCGCTTCCCAGAAGCTGATCGCGCTGACGGCCACCTCGCCATCCCCCCAGGCCTGGCTGATGGCGGCCCGGGCCTGGGGGCCGAGATTGGGGTCGTCGCGATCCAGCCAGAGCAGCACATGGGTGTCGAGCAGGATCACGCCAGGGCATCCCAGGGTTCGTCGAGGGGCGCCAGCACGTCACCCCGCAGCTCGGTCTCTGGATGCAGGCCGAAGGGTGAGGGCACGGGAGATCGGCGACAGGGGTGCAACTCCGCCACCGGTTGACCGTTCTTGGTGATCACCAGCACATCGCCGCCCTGAGCGACCTCGTCCATGAGGCCCAGACAGCGGGACTTGAACTGGCTGGCACTGATCGTGCGGCGCATCGGATCAAGGCCCTGAGCGATGACGAGACTGTAGCGCTGGCTGACCATGGTCATGACCATGGTCAGGGCCTGGATCAGAGCTGGCTCCTCAGGTCACGGCCTCGGCGCCCACCTCAACTCCCTGGCGCAGCAGCGACTGGATGAAGGGATCGAGGTCGCCGTCCATCACGCCCTGCACGTCGGTGGTCTCTTCGCCGGTGCGCAGGTCCTTGACCATCTGATAAGGGTGGAACACGTAGTTGCGGATCTGGTTGCCCCAGGCCGCCTCCACGATGTCGCCGCGGATGTCGGCGATCTCGGCGGCCCGCTGTTCCTGGGCGATCACCAGCAACTTGGCCATCAGCAGCGCCATCGCCTTCTCCTTGTTCTGGAGCTGGGAGCGCTCCTGGGTGCAGCGCACAGCCAGCCCGGTGGGGATGTGGAGGATGCGCACGGCCGTCTCCACCTTGTTGACGTTCTGGCCGCCGGCGCCGCCCGAGCGGGAGGTGGTGATCTCCAGATCTTTGTCGGGGATGTCGAGCTTGACCTCCGCCTCGATCTTCGGCATCACCTCCACGCCGGCGAAGCTCGTCTGGCGCTTGTCGTTGGCGTTGAATGGCGAGATGCGCACCAGCCGGTGCGTGCCCTTCTCGTTGCGCAGGTAGCCGTAGGCGTAGCGGCCCTCGAT
>CAIRWM010000121.1 GCA_903882285.1 uncultured cyanobacterium | reverse complement strand
CATCCAACAGCCGACGCGCAGATCAGAGTGCTCGAGAGCGAGAGGCGAGAGCAAGAATGGAAGAGGCGAGCGCAAGAGAGCGAGAGGCGAACGAAGCTGATCGAGAACGATATCGAGCGTCTCGCCGCGCTCGAATCCAAGCTCGATTCCTTGTTGCTCAGTCCCGATTCCTCCTCGCAGACACCGCCAGAAACCGATTGCAACTGAACGAAGCCCTGGCGCTGTTGCTGGAAGAACCGCGGCTGCTGTAGCGGCGATGACCCAATAATGCTCCATAAACTACTCTTCGCCCCCATCGCCCCGGATGCCCCGCCTCAGCGACCAGGAACGCCAGGAGGAGCTGGTCTGGAACGGCAAGACGGACACGGTCTGCAACGTGGTGTTGCCGTTCCAGACGATCGAGCAGGTGGATGAGCCCCGCGCCGAGCAGCCGCTGGATGCGATGGAGGCGCTGCAGACGGATCTGTTCAGCACCGACCCTTCCAGCCGCTCCCCTATCTCAGCTACGCCGAGGATCAGTTGCGCGAGATCGTCTTCCGCGACATCAGCACCGGCGCCGTCAGCCACACCACCGTGCTCGATCCCGCCACGGTTGTCGACTACCGCAACGTGCTCGGCTACTTCGCCCAGACCCTCTGCCAACACACCAAGCTCTTCAGCCACCAGCCACCCGCACGATCCTCGACACCTTCACCAAGGCCATCAATGCCGTCACGGTGCACGATCGCGGTGGCGCCCAGATCGTCGGCCAGCTCAGCCTGCTCGCCATCGGCTTCAAACTCGATGACGCCAAGGCCAATGGCGATCTATCCAATGACTACCCCGATTTCATCGTCAAGCTCAGCAACGGCTCGGTGGTGATCGTCGAAACCAAGGGCCTGGTGGATGTGGATGTGCCCCACAAAATGCGTCGCCTGGCCCAGTGGATTGCCGATCTCAACGCCCTGCAGTCCGACGTAAACTACGACTTCGCATTTGTGGATGAGGCCGGCTTCAGCAACCATCGCCCCCGCACCCTTGCCCAGTTGCTGCAAAGTTTTCGGGACTTCAAGACAGTGGAAAGCTGAGCTCCTGTTGGTACCGCAGCGCCCTGCGGTGGGCACCCTCGCACCGAAGGCCCTAGCGGCGTGGGAAACTCAACCCTTGCCCCGATCCGAGCCTTCCCCATGCGCAGCCACGGTTGCGGCGACCTGCGCGCCGCAAAGCACGACGGCCAGGCCGTGCAGCTCTGTGGCTGGGTCGACCGCAGCCGCGACCATGGCGGCGTGATTTTCATCGACCTGCGCGACCGCAGCGGCACCATGCAGATCACCGTCGATCCCGATAACGGTGCCGACACCTTCGCCGTGGCGGAGCACCTGCGCAACGAGACGGTGATCCAGGTGCAGGGCACGGTGCGGCCGCGGCCTGCCGACGCGATCAACATCCGGCTCAGCACCGGCGCCATCGAGGTGCTGGCCAGCGCCATCACGGTGCTCAACCCCGTGAGGGGCAACCTGCCCTTCCCCGTGTCGGTGCACGACGAGGAAAACACCCGCGAGGAGCTGCGGCTGCGCCACCGCTACCTGGATCTGCGCCGCGAGCGCATGAACCGCAACCTGCGCCTGCGGGCCCACACCATCCAGACAGCCCGCCGCTTCCTCGAGGACGAGGGCTTCATCGAGGTGGAGACCCCCGTGCTCACCCGCTCCACCCCCGAGGGCGCCCGCGACTACCTGGTGCCGAGCCGGGTGTGCGGCGGTGAGTGGTTCGCCCTGCCCCAGTCGCCCCAGCTGTTCAAGCAGCTGCTGATGGTGGGCGGCCTCGAGCGCTACTACCAGGTGGCCCGCTGCTTCCGCGACGAAGACCTGCGCGCCGACCGCCAGCCGGAGTTCACCCAGCTGGACATGGAGATGAGCTTCATGGATCAGGAGCAGATTCTCGAGCTCAACGAGCGCCTGATCGCCACCATCTGGAAGGCGGTCAAGGGGGTGGAGCTGCCCCGGCCGCTCCCCCGCCTCAGCTGGCATGAGGCGATGGAGCGCTACGGCACCGACCGGCCCGACACCCGCTACGGGATGGAGCTGGTGGAGGTGAGCGACCTGGTGGCAGACATGGGCTTCAAGGTGTTCAGCGGTGCCGTCGCCGCCGGCGGCGCGGTGAAGGTGCTGCCGGTGCCCGGCGGCAACGAGGCGCTCAGCAACGTGCGCATCAAGCCCGGCGGCGATGTGTTCAGCGAGGCCCAGGCGGCAGGCGCCGGTGGCCTGGCCTTCATCCGCGTGCGCGAGGGCGGCGAAATCGACACGATCGGCGCCATCAAGGACAACCTCTCCGAGCAGGCCAAGGCCGAACTGCTGGCCCGCACCGGCGCTACCCCCGGCACCCTGCTGCTGTTCGGCGCCGGTGACACCGCCACGGTGAACAAGGCCCTCGACCGGGTGCGCCAGTTCCTGGCCCGCGAGCTGGGCCTGGTGAAGCCCGACCGGGAGAACGACCAGTGGAACTTCCTCTGGGTGGTCGATTTCCCGATGTTCGAGTTCAACCCGGGCGAGAACCGCCTTGAGGCGCTCCACCACCCCTTCTGCGCCGCCAACCCCGACGACCTGGGTGACGAGCCGGCGGCCTGGGCGGAGCGGCTGCCCAGCGCCCGCGCCCAGGCCTACGACCTGGTGCTCAACGGTCTGGAGCTGGGCGGTGGCTCGCTGCGCATCCACGATTCGGCCCTGCAGCGCCAGGTGCTGGAGACCATCGGCCTGCCCCTGGAGGAAGCCCAGCGCCAGTTCGGCTTCCTGATCGAGGCCCTCGACATGGGCGCCCCACCCCACGGCGGCCTGGCCTTCGGCCTGGACCGCATGGTGATGCTGCTGGCCGGCGAAGAGTCGATCCGCGACACGATCGCCTTCCCGAAAACCCAGCAGGCCCGCTGCCTGATGACCCAGGCCCCGGCCGGCGTCTCCCCAAGGCAGCTCGAGGAGCTGCACGTGGCCAGCACCTGGAACGAGGAGGAGCGCTGAGCTCCATCACCCCGCAGGCGCAGATCCCAACGGTGCAACCGATCAGGAGAACGCGCCACTTCCGGGCGCAGCCGTGAGAGGACGCCAGCGGGCCTGACGTGCCAGCAGAGGCTTGGGATATCGGCTGCGATCATCCGGGAACAGGAGATCCGCCACAACGGGCAGCAGCGCATAGCGACGACGCTGCAGCTCCACCAACATGTTGTGGTGCCGACAGCCGCCGTAAGCCCGGGTCTGCCAGCTCCCGATGGGGAGCTCCCAGCCGACCACGGTCGCGGCCGCTCTGGCTGTTGCCGTCACATCGGCCGCGCAGCCCTCAGCACAGCAGAACAGCAGGTGTGTAGCGGCCGCTCGCGGCGGCGGCAGCACTGAACGCAGAGCTTCCATCCAGGCCCGGTCAATGCCCCGTCCCATGGGCGGGGCTCCCCCCAGGGAAACGCCCCGATCCGCGCCCAGGGCCAGGGCAGCGACGGCGGCAGCGAAGCCCCCACCGCTGTAACCGATGGTCACCACCTCGCGATAGTCCGACAGCGGCACCAGGGAGGGCAAGGCCTTGAGCAGGCGTGCGAGCAGGCTGCTGTCCCCGTCGTGTCCGTAGAAGGTCTGTTGGTGGGGCCGATCGCGCAGAACGAGCACCACATCAGCCGCGAGGGGAGCCAGGAGCTGGAGAAAGCAGGGGGTGATCATCGCCACCGCATTGGCATTCGACGCAAAGGCCACCACCAGCCGACGCATGGGCTCGCAATCGGAGGCTGCCCGGCGGTACCAGCGCAGCTGGGCCACCCCCAGATCCCCCACAGCCACCTCCGTGGCATAGCGGGCCGGCGCCTCCAGGAGGGAAGGGGCGTCGGTGCAGGTCTCGCACAACCACGCCGACAGGGCGGGGGAGCGATCCCCCGAAAGCAACCAGGCCAGCAGAAAACCCTGAAGTTCCTGCGGCCGCATGATCCGATCATGCTGCATACGCAGCTGATTGGCGCGATTCACCGAAAGGCCACGAAATCGCTCCACCAGCATCAGGGCCTCCGGAGCGAGATCCTCAGCGAGCCGGGGCTTGCGCTGCAGGAGTCTCCTGGCCTGGCGTTCACGCCAGAGCAGCCTCACCCGTTCGCGCCGACCCCGCATCCAGGCCAGGAGGCGAAACATGGTGCGGACTGCGCTCATGAGAGAGCGTGAAGACGGGCGCGTTCACGCCGCAACGGCTTGCCGGATGGCCCGCGCCGAAACCGGCACGCTCCGGAACAGGAACATGAGGTCATCGCATCAGATTCTGGGGGCACCGGCAATGCAGCGCAGCAGCTGATCGGCGCCATGCAGGGACGCCATGGCCTCCGGCGTGATCACCACGCCCTGGTCGATCTCCAGAGCAATGCAGAACTCCAGACGGCCCAGACTGTCGAGGCCCAACTCAGCCAGCGAAAGCCGGCCCGGATCCCGCTTCAGGATCTCGGCAAGTCCCTCGAGGTCAGGAGGTGGCTGACTGATCGAGGCCAAGGACGCGAGCAGCAGAGTCAGCGGATCGGCAGGATGCATCGCGAAGGAGCATAAACAAACACAAGAATTCAGGCCATGGCATCAAACCAAACGAGGAATCTCTCCTGTCAAGCCGTTCTCTCAACGGGGGCGATTCGCTACCGCTGGCACTCAAAACGGAAACGTCATGGGTGAAGCAGTAGGGGGAATAAAGCAACTATAACGCTAATCCTGCTCAACTTCAAACTTGCATCAACGACGTTGGCGCTCGATGAAGAAACAAGGCCGAACCGGCGGCTCCCAGCCCCACCCTGGGGTTCAACCCCGGTCAATCCGAAAACAAACCGGCTGCCTTGATGACCGCCTTGACGCTTTGTCCAGCCTGAAAGCAGCCCTGATCAGCCGCTCCATCTCTTGCCCGTGCCCGGACCCAGCAACACCACAGACGCTGTACGCCAGTACCTCCAGAACATCGGCCGGGTCGACCTGCTGAGCCAGGAAGAGGAGCTGACCCTGGCGCGGCTTGTTCAGGTGCGGGAGAAGCTGCTGCTGCTGCGCCAGGATGACACCGCCGCCAGCGAAGCCTGGGCCGGCCGCTGCGAGCGCACCCTGCCGGAGCTGCGCCAGGCCCTTCACCGCGGGCGGCGAGCCAAGGAGCGGATGATCCAGGCCAACCTGCGGCTGGTGGTGGCGGTGGCCAAGAAGTATCAGCAACGGGGCATGGAGCTGCTCGATCTGGTGCAGGAGGGCACTCTCGGCCTGGAGCGCGGCGTAGAGCGCTTCGATCCCACCCGTGGCTTCCGCTTCAGCACCTACGCCTACTGGTGGATCCGCCAGGGCATCACCCGGGCGATCGCCAGCCAAAGCCGCACGATCCGCCTGCCGGTGCACATCACCGAGAAGCTCAACCGCATCCGGCGGGCCCAGCGGGAGCTGACGGCCCGGTTCGGCCGCAGCCCCACCGTGCCGGAACTGGCCTTGGAGCTGGGGCTGAGCGAGGAGATCGTGCGGCTGACGCTGGAGCGCCAGCCGCGGCCGGTCTCCCTCGATGTGCGGGTGGGCCGCGACCAGGACACGGAGCTGGGCGATCTGATCGAGGACGGCCACGCCACGCCGGAGGAGTCCCTCACCCGCGAGCAGCTACACGACGATCTGGTCGCCCTGCTGCAGGAGCTCACCAGCCGGGAGGCCACGGTGATCCGCCAGCGCTTCGGCCTGGAGGACGACACTCCCCGCACTCTCACCGAGATCGGCGAGACCCTGCAGATCTCGCGCGAGCGGGTGCGGCAGATCGAATCGAAGGCGCTGCTGAAGCTGCGCCAACCCTGCCACCGCAGCCGTGTGCACGACTACCTCGGCAGCTTCGACACCGGCCGCACCTGAGCCGCAGCCCCAAACCCCCGGCGGCCAGCGCCGCCAGCCGTCGCTAGAACCCGCTCAGAACAGGCCGCAGCACCAGCTCCATGACACACTCCGCCCCACCGATCGACATCGGCATCCCCGCCGAACACCGCACCGCGATCGCCGAGGGGCTCGGCCGGGTGCTGGCCGACAGCACCGTGCTCTACGCCAAGACCCACGGCTTCCACTGGAACGTCACCGGGCCGATGTTCAATACGCTGCACCTGATGTTCATGGAGCAGTACACCGAGCTCTGGACCGCCCTCGACGCGATCGCCGAGCGTATCCGTGCCCTCGGCCTGCCCGCCCCCTTCGGCGGCGCCGCCTACGCCAAGCTCGCTTCGATCCCTGAGAGCGATGGGGTACCGGCCGCGCTGGCGATGGTGCGCGAACTGGTGGAAGGCCACGAGGCCGTGGCCCGCACGATCCGCAGCGTGTTCCGCACCGCCGAGGCAGCGGGCGACCAACCCACCGCCGACCTGCTCACCCAGCGGCTGCAGATCCACGAGAAAACCGCCTGGATGCTGCGCAGCCTGCTGGAGGGGTAGGGCCCTCCTCGCGCTGCGCGGGTGCGAGAGCAAGGCCTCCATGGCTGTTTTCACTGGACATACATCTCAAGTCATTCAATGCACCGGAGGCGCCGGCTCCGATGGCACAGTTTCACCCGATCAGCACGCCACAAGGAAGGAAAAACTGGCACGCTGAATAGCTGGGCGCCATCCATAGCGACAAAAGCTGGATTGCTCTTCTAAGGCGATGGAGGAACAATCCGGCGGCGTCGCTTGTGGCCATAACTGGGCCGTCATCAGCGAGTAAATGGTGGCGCCAGGTCATTGCTGAGGTGATTGATCAACTCATCTGGCTGCTTTCAATCTTTAGGTGTCGCCAGCGAGTGGTGACCACAGGTGAAAGCGCCTGAGCGCCGTTCCGGCCGGCCATGCTTCCAATCAATAGGTGTCACCAGCGATTGGTGACCCTTACGGCGCCAGCGATGTTATCGGCTCGGCAACGACCGGTTTCCAATCAATAGGTGTCACAAGCGAGTAGTGACCCAGAAAACCGTTTTTCCTGCGGCAGGTGATGCGGAAGCTTCCAATCAATAGGTGTCACCAGCGAGTGGTGACTCATGCCGACTTCGGCAACGCCAACATGCAAGGCGTTGATATTGTTTCCATTCAATAGGTGTCACCAGCGAGTGGTGACACGCTTTTCTTTCAGTTGAGGATCCCT
>CAIRWM010000120.1 GCA_903882285.1 uncultured cyanobacterium | reverse complement strand
TAGCGCCGGAGCGCTGCTGGAGAGTGGCGGTCATGAGAACGAGAGGAGAGGTCGCCGGCAGCTCCCTGAGAGATCAGAGAACAGCAGGGGACGGAAAGAAAGGCGGAATCCCGCCATCACCAATGTAACGGAAGTTTGCGGGTTTGTAAAGGAGGGTTCATGAAGGCACGGTTGCGGCGCTTCATGAAGAAATGAGGAGGAGCCAGGAGGCGGCGGACCCGCTCGGGCCGATCCCGGCCAGCGTGGGAACCAGGTGACCACCGGGTGCACCCGGACCCAGCGTCGAGGAACCAGCGTCGATGGCCTTCCCCTCTCCTTCCCCCTCCTGCCCAGGGCGCTTCGCCCAGCGGATCGTGCGCTCGGCCCCACGGGCGGGACTGCTGATGCTGGCGGGGGCCCTGCTGCTCGGCGGCTGCGACAAGCAACCCAGCGCCGATAGCCAGCGCATCGACCAGCTCGAGCTCAAGATCCAGCAGCTCGAGGAGCGCCTCAACAAAGCCGCCAGCCAGCAGCCAGATCCCGCCGATCGGGCCGGCAAGCCGCCGGCCGGCAGGGTGAAGTCGCTCACCTTCCGCAGCGGCACCGAGGACGACCGGCTGCGCATCTACTGGGAAGACGGCTCAAAGACTGATCTGCCCTGCACCAAGGAACAGACCACCCTGGTCTGCGGCTGAACCGCCGCTCAGGCGTCATCCAGCCCGCCGGCCAGCTGGATCAGGGCCTCCGTCCACTCCGGCCGCACCGGCCACACTTGCCGGCTAGTGAGGCTGAAGGCGATGCCCTTCTCGCCGTAGGCCGCCTCATTCACGAACACCGGGCACACCGTCTGGCCCGCCAGCTCCGCTGGCGGCTCGTAAACCAACGTGCGCCCTTCCTGATCGAGAAACAGCGGGTCGCCGGCCCGGAGCGGCTGCCAGTCGCGGTTCTGGCGCTGCGGATGCACCACGGCGGCGGCGGATCCATCGCCGTGGCGCGGCAGATCGAGGCTGCCGTGGTGAACATGCACCACAAGCTCCCGGGGCTGGGGCAGCCCCCCCCGGCGGGCTTCCGCCAGCAGCGCCAGGGCCTCCTCCAGGGCCAGGCGAGTCTGCTCAACCACCCTGGCCTGGATCACGCCCTGGGGCACTGGCCCCACCTCGATCACCAGGCCGCAGGGCCAGCGCTCCACCAGATAACCGCTCTGGGCGGGATCCCCCTCATGCAGGTAGAGGGGCAGACCCAGCCGCTGCTGGAGAGCCGCCGCCAGCGCCAGATCCGCCGGCCGCCGGCCGTAGGCCACCAGACAGTTGCCCATGGCCGCCGTGGTGCTGTGCAGATCGAGGGCCACCAGGCAGGGCTCCTGTCCCTGGGGGCCGTAGCGATCCAGCCAGCGGCGCGCCAGCCCCAGTTCGTGCTCCCCCCGGGCCGGATCCGCCAGCAGGGCCGGCTCGAAACTGCGGTTGAGATCGCGATCCAGATAGCGACGGCCGGCAGCCAGGGCTTCGGGATTGCCCAGCAGCGGCAGCACCGCCAGCCCGGCCGTATCCAGCCCTGCCGGAACGTGACGGAGCGTCTTCAGCAACCAGGGGGCATTGCACTCATTGCCGTGGGTGCCGCCCACCACCAGCACCTTGCCCATGGCCTGCCTGTTCGCTCCTACGGTCCCAGCCTGGCGCAGAGTCGTATCCAAGGCCTGCTGCGCTGATCGATGGTTCCTGCCGCTCCCCTGGTCCGCACGGCCCGCCTGCTCTGGCACAGCCAATGGGAGGTGCTGATGGGGGGCCTCGGCCCAGCCGATGCCCAGGGGCGATACCGCCGGCCGGCGGCAGCCTTCTGCGAAACGCCCCCCCTGCCGGCGGAGGCCGGCGAGACAGGAGCCCATGTGCTGATCGTGGGACGCAGCTGCCCCTGGGCGCATCGGGCCTGGCTGGTGTGGAGCCTGCGGCAGCTGGGCGGCAGTATCGAACTGCTGGTGGTGGAACCCGACCCGGCCGCGGGCCGCTGGAGATTCGCGCAGCCCTTCGAAAGATGCAGCACCCTGCTGGATCTCTATCGCCGCAGTGGCGGCGACCCGGGCGCCCGGGCCACCGTGCCCGCCCTCTACTCCCGCCGCCAGGAAAGGATCCTGGTGGGCGAAAGTGCCCGCCTGATCGAGCTGCTGAACCGCTGGCCCGCCGCAGCGGAGGCCCCGGATCTGGCCCCCGTGGCCGACAGCGCAGCGATCGAGCGCTGGCGTGACCGGCTCCAGGACCACGTCAACGATGGCGTGTACCGGTGTGGCTTCGCCCGCAACCAGGCCGCCTACGACGAGGCGGAAGGGGCCCTGTTCGAGACCCTCGACGCCCTGGAAGCCAGCCTGGCGGCCGATGCCTCCGGCGCTGGCTGGCTGGTGGGCAGCGAGACGCCGAGCCTGGCCGATGTGGTTCTGTTTCCCACCCTGATCCGCATGGAGATGGTGTACGCCCCCCTGTTCGGCTGCAGCCGCCGGCCGCTGTGGATGCTGCCGGCCCTGTGGCGCTGGCGGGCGCGCTTCTTCGCGCTCGAAGGGGTGGCTGCCACCTGCTCGGCCCCGCACTGGCGAGCCGATTACTTCGGTGCCCTGTTTCCGCTCCATCCCTCCGGGATCGTCCCGGCGGGCCCCGATCTGGCCACACTGGTCAACAGCCGAGCCCAGCCATGACCAGTGAGACGTTCGAGGGGATGTTCGGCCCTTACACGATCGACGCCGACGACCGCCGCGAGGTGCTGGGCTATCGCCTGGCGCTCACCGCCGTGGCCCTCAGCCAGCTGGGACTGCTGAGCCAGTGGCGGTGGGCGGGGACGGCCTTCGCCTGGCTGTGGCTGCTGCCGATGGCGGCCGGTCTGGGCCTGGCCCTGCGCTGGATCCACATCTATCTGCGCCCCCTGCATCGGGCCTTGCAGCTCTTCTGGCTGCTGGGTTGCCTGGGCTGGCTGGCCCTGGGCCTGGAGACGGGCCCGGAGCGGATGTTCGAAACGCTCCGCAGCCAGCCCCTGTGGATCCTGGCGATCGGCCCGTTCTTCGCCGCCCTCGCCGGGGTGGGGTTCAAGGAGTTCTTCTGCTTCCGACGCCTCGAGGCGGTGGGGGTGACCCTGCTGCTCCCATTGGCGCTGCTCGGCCGGCTCACGGGCCTGCTCTCGCCGGCGGCCACCGGCCAGCTGCTGGCGGCCGAGGCGGTGCTGCTGCTGGTGCTCTGCCTGCGCAAATGGCCGATGCCGGCAGCGGCCGATGTGGGCGACAAAAGCGTGTTCGCCCACCTGGAACAGGAACGGGCAGCCCAGCGCGATGGGGCCCAACGCACCGGGGAGGGGACATGAGCCTGATCAGCCTGGTGGGGGCCGGCAAGGACTTCGGCCTGCGCACCTTGTTTGCCGACCTCGATCTGCATGTGGGCGAACGGGACCGGCTCGGGCTGATCGGGCCGAATGGCGCCGGCAAGAGCACCCTGCTGAAGGTGCTGGCGGGCCGGGAACCGCTCGATCGAGGCCAACGCCGCTGTTCCCCCCGGCTGAATGTGGTGCTGCTCGATCAGGAACCCGACCTGGATCCCGGGCACACCGTGCTGGAGCAGGTGTTCGCCGGCAGCGGCGAACGGATGGTGCTGCTGCGCCGCCACGAGGAGCGCAGCCTCGCCCTTGCCCAGGCCCCCAGCGAGGCCCGGCTGCTGGCCGAACTCAGCGACCTCCACCACCGCATGGATGCCTGCAACGCCTGGGGGCTGGAGCAGCAGTGCCGGGAAGTGCTGGAGCGGCTGGGGCTCGGGGCCGATGCGGAGAGCCTCGCCAGGCGCGTCGGCGAGCTTTCGGGGGGGAACCGGCGGCGGGTGGCCCTGGCGGCGGCGCTGGTGGCCGAACCCGACGTACTGCTGCTGGATGAACCCACCAACCACCTCGATGCCGACGGAGTGGAATGGCTGCAGAGCTATCTCGACCGCTTCCCCGGCGCCCTGGTGCTGGTCACCCACGACCGCTACCTGCTCGATCGGGTGACCCGGCGGATCGTGGCGGTGGAGCGGGGAGAGGCGCGCCGCTACGAGGGCAACTACGCCGCCTATCTGGCCCATCGGGCCGAGGAGGAGGAATCGGAGGCGGCCACGGCCGCCAAATTCAAGGGAACCCTGCGGCGCGAACTGGCCTGGCTGCGCCAGGGCCCGAAGGCGCGCAGCACTAAGCAGAAGGCACGCCTGCAGCGGATCGAGGCGATGCGGGAAGCCCCGCTGCGCCAGGCCAAAGGCGCCGTGAGCATGGCTTCCACCGCCCGCCGCCTCGGCAAGCGGGCGATCACGGCCGAAAATCTCTCCGTGGCGGTGGGGGAGGCGCCGCGGCGGACCCTGTTGCGGGACTTCAGCTACGACTTCAGCCCCGAGGACCGGGTGGGAATCATCGGTCCTAACGGCGTCGGCAAATCCAGCCTGCTGGAGGTGATCGCCGGCAGGCAGACCCCGTGCGGCGGCAGCCTGGAGCTGGGGTCCACCGTGAAGCTGGCCTACTTCGATCAGCACAGCGAGGTGCTGCTGGCCTCCCAGGCCGAGCGCAAGGTGCTGGATGTGGTGCGTGAGGCCGCAAGCCTGGTGGAAGTGGATGGGGTCGAACTCAGTGCCTCCCAGCTGCTCGAGCGGTTCCTGTTTCCGCCCGCCCAGCAGCACCAGCCGGTGGCCAAGCTCTCCGGCGGCGAGCGGCGCCGGCTGCATCTCTGCCGGCTGTTGATCGAGGCGCCCAACGTGCTGCTGCTCGACGAGCCCACCAACGACCTCGACGTACACACCCTCAGCGTTCTGGAGGACTTCCTCGACGACTTCCGCGGCTGCGTGGTCGTGGTCTCCCACGACCGCTGGTTCCTGGACCGCACCGTGGATCGCCTGTTCTGCTTCGAGAACGGCGAGCTGCAGCGCTTCGAAGGCAACTACAGCAGCTATCTGGAGAAAAGGTCGGCCGCCACTACCACTGCCCCGAAAGCCACCACCCCGAAGGCCACCACCCCGAAGGCCACTGCCCCGCAGGACACTCCCAGCTCAGTGGCAGAGGGTCCCGCCACCCCAGGGCCCGGCCCCACCCGCCGCCGCAGCTTCAAGGAAACGCGGGAACTGGAGGCCCTCGACCGCGACCTGCCGCTGTGGGAGGCCCGCCGGCAGGAGCTGGAGCGACAACTGGCCGCTCCCAGCGGCGGCGACTACGCCGCCCTGGAGGCGCTCACCACCGAACTGGCCGCTCTGGTGGATCGGATCTCCAGCGGCGAGGAGCGCTGGCTAGTGCTCAGCGAGCTTTCGACCTGAGCGGCGGCGGCGATGCAGATGGGGAAGTTCGCCCTCCCCGACGGGTCCCGCCTCGATCCGCCGTGGGGGCAGACCGCAGATCGGACCGGCGGGCGCCGGAAGTAGCCATGGCTGCTTCCGGGGACGGGCCCCCTGGGCTTCCGCCAGCTTCATCACCGTGGGCTTGTAATCGTCGGCACTGCGATGGCTGGCCATCTGATCCCCCATGCGGCGCAGGTACAGATCCTGGGACCAAACCACCTGGGCGTGTTCATAGGCCTCACAGGCCGCCTGCACCGAGCCGAAGCGCTGGCTCACCTGACCGCTGGGCGCGCACTGCTTCCAGTCGAGCACTTCCTCGAACGAAAGGCCGCGCCGCCACTGACGTTGCTCGGAGAGGTAGCAGCTCTCTTCCGGGCCGTTGATCCAGAAGAGTCGGCCGTTCTCATCCATCACATGGCGGCCCCGCCTCTGCTTGATGCGTGCCATGGGACCTCCAGCGACATCCCAGTGGTAGCAACGTCGAGAGGCTCCGACCGCAGGCGAGACTGGTGAGCGGCAGCGCACAGGAGCCCCTGCAGGCTCACCGGCACCCGTATGGTGGGCCCGGTGAGTTCCGGCGGTCGCCAGCCGGTTTCTGCATGAAATCCATCGACGATCACATCGAGAAGGACAAGGTCGACATCGAAGCGGCCAAAGCCGCCGGCGACCTGGGCAAGGTCCGCCATCTTGAGGAGGAACTCAAGGGCCTCACGGAATACAAGGAACACCATCCCGAAGACAGCCACGATCCTTCGGCCCTGGAGGTCTACTGCGACCTCAATCCCGAAGCTCCCGAGTGCCGCGTCTACGACGACTGAGCGCTGACTACATACCGCTGACGACTAAAGCTGTTTGAGTCCTCCCTGCCGGAGGACTCTCCCTCAGCCCACTCCCAATTCCTTCCATACGGCCGCCAGCAGCCGGTCGAGCCCCCTGGAGGTGGCCGCCGAGATCGCCAGAGGCGGCGCGGCCATTCCCTCCCTTCCCTCCCCGATCCGCTGAAGCAGGATTTCCACCTCGGAGTCCTCCAGCAGTTCAATTTTGTTGAGCACCACCAGCCTGGGCCGCTGATCAAGGCCATGGCCGTAGGCCGCCAGCTCCCGCTCCACCACCTCCAGATCCGCGAGCACTTCGGCGCTGCTCGCATCCACGAGGTGAACCAGCAGCCTGGTGCGCTCGATGTGGCGCAGGAAGTCATGGCCCAGCCCGGCTCCCCGGGCCGCCCCTGCGATCAGGCCCGGAATGTCGGCAAACACGGTGCCGTCGCCACTGGGTCTGCGCACCACCCCGAGATTGGGAACGAGCGTGGTGAAGGGATAGTCGGCGATCTTGGGCCGGGCGGCGGAGAGCACGGCGATCAATGTGCTCTTGCCGGCATTGGGCAGGCCGATGATCCCCACCTCAGCCAGCAGCTTGAGTTCGAGCTGCAGCTGCCATTCCTCCCCCTCCTTGCCTTCGGTGCACTTCTCGGGGGCCCGGTTGCGGTTGCTCAGATAGTGGGCATTGCCGAGGCCGCCGCGGCCACCGGCGGCCACCAGCAGCTCCTGGCCCGCCTCGGTGAGATCCCCCAGCAGGATGCCGGTACGCAGGTCCCGCACTTCCGTGCCACAGGGCACGCGAATCGTCAGCGGAGCGCCACTGGCGCCGGTGCAGCGGTTGGGACCGCCCCGGCCGCCATCGGTGGCCGCGAACAGCCGCTTGTATTTGAAATCCAGCAGGGTCTGGAGATTGGCATCGGCCAGCAGCAGCACGTCACCGCCCCGTCCACCATCCCCTCCGGCAGGACCGCCGGCCGGTACGTATTTCTCCCGTCGGAAGGCCACGATGCCGTCGCCGCCGCGGCCGGCGCGCACGCCAATCCTGGCCTGATCGATGAACTGCAAGGAAGGGGAGCGAACCGCCGTCTGAGGCTCAACCCTAGGATCCACCCGTCGCAGCGCCGGGTTGGCCGAGGTTCGTTTCCAGCAGGTCAGCAAGACCTACCCGCCCCGCCGGGGCGCCGAGCCTGTGCAGGTCCTGCGACAGCTGGATCTCGCCATCGAGGACGGCGAATTTCTGGTGCTGGTGGGTCCTTCGGGCTGCGGCAAGAGCACGCTGCTGCGCCTGCTGGCCGGCCTCGAAGCCCCCAGCGGCGGCGAGATCACCGTGGGGGGAAGGCCGGTGAGCGGACTGCGGCCGGCCCAGCGCGATGTGGCGATGGTGTTTCAGAGCTATGCGCTCTACCCCCATCTGAGCGTGGCCGACAACATCGGCTTCGGCCTGCGGCGCAGCCGGCCGCGCACCCCGGTGCAGCAGCTGCAGGATGCCCTGCATCGCGCCGGCCGGCACTGGCCCGCTCCGCTGCGGCCGGCATCGCCGCGGGAAGAACGGATCGAGCGACGCGTCGCCGAAGTGGCCGAGACGCTTGAACTTGGCCCCCTGCTTGACCGGCTGCCGAAGGAGCTTTCCGGTGGCCAGAAACAACGGGTGGCCCTGGGCCGGGCCATCGCCCGCCAGCCGGCGGTGTTTCTGATGGATGAACCGCTCAGCAACCTTGATGCCAAGCTGCGCACCGGCACCCGCGCCCAGATCGTGGAGCTGCAGCGCCGGCTCGGCACCACCACCCTCTACGTGACCCACGACCAGGTGGAGGCGATGACGATGGGGCACCGCATCGCCGTGCTCAACGGCGGCCGCCTGCAGCAGCTGGGCACACCGATCGAGCTCTACCAGTGGCCCTCCAACCTGTTCGTGGCCCAGTTCATCGGCAGTCCGCCGATGAACCTGCTGCCGGTGCAGGTGGCTGGCCCCGGTCAGTTGCTGGTGGCAGGCCGGCAGCTGCCGCTGACGGGACCGCTGCAGGCCGCCACCGCCTCACGGGTGGGCCAGACGCTCACCGGCGGCCTGCGCGCCGAACATCTGGTACTCGCCGAAGCGGACGACGAGCCCACCCTGGCGGCGGAGGTGAGCCATGTGGAGGCCCTCGGCAATGAGCAGCTGGTCACCTGCCGCTTGCTGGAGGGCAGCCATCTGGTGCTGGTGCGTACGGGCCCGGCGGCTGCCCTGCGCCCCGGCCAGCGGCTGGCTCTGAAAGTGGACCCCGCCGGCTGGCGCCTTTTTGACAGCGAAGGGGAGGCCTTGCCCATGCCGCCGCCGACGCCGCCGACGCCGCCACTCCCGACGCCGCCGCTACCGGGCTGAGGCTCACTTCACCCAGATCACGCTGCACCCCTGGCCGCCATCGCCCTGTTCGGCGTCGCTGACCCTTTCCACGTAGGGCACGGTGGCCAACCAGGCCCGCAGGCCCCGCTTGAGCTTGCCGGTGCCGATGCCGTGGATCACCCACACCGGGCCATTGGCACCGCGCAGCCGTTCCTCCACCGCCGCCTCGGCCTCATGCACCCGCAGGCCGCGCACGTCCACGGTGTTGGCTTCGGTGCGTACCTCCGGGCCCCGGCTGCCAGGCGACCGGCGGCTGCGCACCTGCACCACCGCCCGGGCCGGCTCCGGCGCAGCGGGCTTCTCGCCGTGGAGACCTTCGATCGAGGCCAGATCCACCGTGAGCCGCATCACGCCGCAGCGCACCGTGAGCTCCCGGCCGTCCTCAGAGATGGCCTGCACCTCGGCGGCCTTGCCCAGGGCCAGCAGCCGGATCCGCTCCCCCACCGCGGGGCGCCAGCCGGCATGCTGCCGCTGTTCCGGCTGGGGGCGATGTTGCTCCTCCAGCCGCTTCAGACGGATGCCGGCCTGCCGGGCCGTCTCCCCCACCAGGCGCCCATCCCCGGCGCTGCTCGCTCCGGCCTGTCGCAACCGCCGGATGATGCCGCGCACCTCCCCCTGGCCCTGGCGGATCGAGCGCTCCAGCTGCTGGCGTTTCTGCTCCTGAAGCTCGGCGCTCTGTTCCTTCTGCTGCTCCCAGCGCTGCAGCAGCTCCTCATGCAGCAATTCGGTGCGGGCCAGCAGGGCCGCCGCGGCCTCCGCCGCCTCCTGCTGGCGCTGGCGCTGCTGCTCCAGCCCCTCAATCACCTGGTTCACATCCCCCTCCCGGTGCTGCTCCAGCGCCCCCTCCGCCGCCGTCACCACAGCAACATCCAGCCCCAATCGGGTGGCGATCGCCAGGGCATTGCTGCGACCGGGGATGCCCCATTGCAGGCGATAGGTGGGCGAAAGAGTCTCCACGTCGAAGGCCACCGAGGCATTCTCGAAACGAGGATCGGCGTACTTGAGGGCCTTGAGCTCCCCGAAGTGGGTGGTGGCGATCGTGAGCCGGGCCCGGTCGGCCAGATGGCGCAGCAGGGCCGCCGCCAGGGCGGCCCCCTCGGTGGGATCGGTGCCGGCGCCCACCTCATCGAGCAGCACCAGGGCTCCAGGGGTGAGGGCCGCCAGGATGCGGGCGATGCGGCGGATGTGGCCGCTGAAGGTGGAGAGGTTCTGCTGGAGCGACTGCTCATCGCCGATGTCGGCCAGCACCGGATCGCACCACGGCAGGCGGGGTGTGCCGCTGCAGGGGAGGAAGAGGCCGCAGCGGGCCATCAGCACCGCCAGTCCCACGCTCTTCAGGGTCACGGTCTTGCCGCCGGTGTTGGGGCCGGTGATCGCCACCACACGCAGCTCGCTGCCCACACTCACACTCACCGGCACCACCGGCTGGCCGCCCTGCCGCCGTTCCTGCCAGAGCAGCAGGGGATGGCGGAGATCCCTGAGCTCAAAGGGGGCGGCGGCATCGGCGTCGAGCTCCGGCCGCACAGCCCCCAGCCAGGCGCCGTAACGCGCCCGCGCCAGCGCCCCATCAAGCCGCACCAACACCCGCTGCAGATGCTCCAATGGCTCCGCCTGGTCGCCCACCAGCCCACTGAGCTCGGTGAGGATCTGCAGCTCGATCTCCCGCTCCCTTCCCTCCAGCTCGCGGATGCGATTGCCGAGGGGGATTACCGCCTGCGGCTCCACGAACACGGTGCTGCCGGAACCGGAGCTGTCGTGCACCAAGCCACCCACCTGGCCCACAGCACCGGCCTTCACCGCCAGCACCGGCCGGCCGTTGCGCTCGGCCACCACGGTGTCCTGGAGCAGGGTACCCCAGCGGCGGATTAGCTCCTGCATCCGCTCGCGGCGCTCGGCACGCACCGCCTGCAGCTGGCGCCGCAGGCCGGCCAGCTCCGGACTGGAACGGTCCGCCACCCGGCCGCCCTCCTCGATCGCGAAGTGGAGGCGCTGCTCCAGCTCCGGCAGGGTGCGCAGTTCGGCCACCAGGCCCGTGCACACAGGACGCAGCTCGGCATCATCCAGCTGGCGCCGCAGCCGCCGGGCGGCCGCCAGGGTGGTGGCCACCGCCAGCAGCGCTTCCCCGCCGGCGCAGCCGCCCTTGGCGCACAGCATCACGGTGGGGGAGAGATCGGCGACACCGCGGAAGCTCAGCCCCCCTTCCAGCACGCCATCAAGGCCCAGGATCTCGGTGGTTTCCGCCAGCAGCCGCTGACTCTCCTGAGCGCTGGTCGGCAGCGGCAGGGCCGAACAATGACGGGCCCCGGCGGCGGTGCTGGCAAAACCCGCCAGCTGCCCCATCAGCCGCGGCCACTCCAGCAGCTCCAGCGTCTCTGTGGCAATGCCCTCGCCGCCCTCCGTAATCACCTCCGTAATCACCTCCGTAATCACC
>CAIRWM010000119.1 GCA_903882285.1 uncultured cyanobacterium | reverse complement strand
TGGGGGAAGTCGCTGGCGCTCTGGGTGTAGGTGGCCTCCGCCGCAGCCTTCAGCTCCCGCTTCTGCTGCAGCTCCGCCAGCAGCAGGCCCAGCCCCAGGGCTTCGGGCTTCACCGGCGGCTTGCGGGCGGCCGTGAGGGCGGCCTTCACCCGGGCTTCGGCGGCGGCGCCGCGCCCCTGCTCCAGCTCCAGCAGGGTCATCAGCTGCAGGGCCTCCACCTGATCGCTCTTGCGGCTCAATATCATGCGCAGCTCCCGCTCGGCGCCGTTCTGGTCGCCCCGGTCGCGGCGCAGTTCGGCCAACATCAGCCGCAGGGCCCAGCGGTCGGGTTCGCGATCGGCCATGGGCTCGAGCAGGGCGATGGCCTCTTCGTGGCGATCCAGGGCCACCAGCAGCTCCAGCAGCCGTTGCTTGTCGGCGTCGCTCGCCTCCTGCCGATCGAGGCGCTGGCGCAGCTGGCTGGCCTCCCGGCTCAGCAGCGCCTGCTTCGGGTCGGTGCGGCCGCGCAGTTGCTGCTGGCCGAGCCACCAGCCTGCGCTCACGGCGCTGAGCAGCAACGCCAGCGCCAGCAGGCCCCTGCCCAGCTTCGGGCGGCTGGCCAGGGGGCGGCTGGGCAGGCCGGCACGGCTCGGGTTCGGCGTCGCCATGCGCGGGGAGCTACCGGGGGGGCTGTGGAGAGAGCGGGGCGGGCAGAGATTATGGCCGCCCCTGGCTACATTGGCGCCGCGGTTTGCTCCGTCCCCGCCCTGGTGGGGGTCCACCATGCCACCCCGGCCCGTAGCTACGACATGCGCCAGCACCCCATTTCCCCGGTCACCGAGCCGACGCAGTACCGGGCCATTGGTGTGGTGCGCGGTCGTTATGTTCCCACCGAGGCGGAGCAGCCCACGCGGGGCGCGATCCACACCGAGGACGGTACCGAGATCGAGGCGGTGGTGCTCGGCCGGCTTCTCACCCTGATGCGGCGCCATCTCGATCTCTCCGAGCCCCATCTCTGGGTGGTGTACCCTCGCACCCGCGATGGGGAGCAGCTGCACCTGCAGATGGTGGGCGTCTGGGAACCCAGCACCCTGGCGGCGGCCAACCCCGATGGCGACGGGGAGGGAGAAGTCCCGGCCGCCGGCGATGTGCTGCCCGAGGGTGACGGCTACTTCTCGGTGCGCGGCGAGCTGATCTTCACCCGTCCCGAAACCGGCGACCTAGTGGTGAAGGTGCGCCAGCAGCCCCGCGCCGATGGCAGCCGCCCGGTGCCGTTCAAGCTGCAGGTACGGGGCGAGATCCCGCTGGAGCACCTGCGCCATTTCGTGGCCCTCGACCTGCGTCGCCAGGGTCAGAGTCTCGGCCTGGAGCGCTGCGAGGTGATCGGCCCGGTGGCCCAGCGCGGCACCCGTGGTGGCAAGGCCCGCCGCTCCGGTGAGGGCCGCCCAGGCGGTGCCCCAGGTAGTGTCCGCCCCCGCAGCGGCGAGGCCGGAGCCCCCCGGCCCAGCTCCCATGGCAAGGCCGTCAATCGGCCAAGCCGCTGAGATGAACCCCGCCGCCTTCCGCGTCGGCCTGGCCGTGCTGCTGGTGACGCTATTGGCGGTGGCGGGTCCGCCGCTGGGGGTGTCGCCCTGGTGGATCACCCTGCTGGCGGCCCTCTCCCTCGGCGCCCTCACCGTGGATGCGGCCCAGTTCGGCGGCCGGGGTGGCCACGTGCTGGCGGAGGCCCTGCCCGGCGGTGCGATGCGACTGCGCCGCATCGCCATCCACGAGGCCGGCCATGCGCTGGTGGCCGCGGCCGAAGCGCTGCCGGTGCGCCGGGTGCTGGTGGGCACCCTCGCCTGCCTGCAGGCGGGTCTGAACAGCAGTGGCAGCACGGAGTTCGAGCCCCCCGCCAGCGCCAAGCTGCCGGCCGAAGAGCTGCGGCGCTGGAGCCGGGTGCTTCAGGCGGGGATGGTGGCTGAGGCGATCGTCTACGGCGAGAGCCTCGGCGGTTCCGATGACAGCGCCCTGCTGGGCAGGCTCTGGGGCCTGTCCGGGTTCGATGTCGCCACGGCCCAGCGGGAACAGCGCCGTGCCCGCCGCGAAGTGGAGCAACTGCTGCGGCGTGAGCGTCTCGCCCTGGAGGCCGAGGCGGAGCGTCTGCTGATGGCGGCGCCCCGGCTGGGGCGCGCCCCCGCATGAGCCTCGCTCTGCTCGACTGCCCCACCGGCCTGGCCGGCAACATGCTGCTCGCCGCCCTGCTCGATCTGGGCCTGCCCATTGCGGCGATCGAGGAGCCCCTGGCCCGACTCGGCCTGGAGGGCCGCTACCGCCTGGAGATCGAGGAGCGGCGCAGCGGTGGCCTGCGGGGCCTGCACCTGGCGGTGCAGTCGCTGGAGAGCGAGCCGGCCCATCGCCCCTGGGGCGCCCTGCGCGGCCAGTTTGTTGCGGTCGGCTGGCCGGAAGCACTGCGGCAGCGGGTGCTGGCGGTGTTCAACCTGCTGGCGGAGGCGGAGGCGGCGGTGCACGGCCAGGAGCCCGAGCAGGTGCACTTTCATGAGGTGGGCGCCCTCGATGCCCTGGTCGACATCGTGGGGGTCTGCGCCGGGCTGCTGCACTTTGGCGTCGAGCACTTGGTCTGCGGCGTGCCGCCGGCGGGCCACGGCAGCGTCGCCACCGCCCATGGCCGCCTGCCCCTGCCGGCGCCGGCGGTGCTGGAGATCGCCCGCCGCCGCGGCCTGCCCCTGGCCTCCAGCGAGGGGTTCGCGGCCGGCGAGCTCACCACGCCCACGGGGCTGGCCCTGATGGCCTGCTGGGCGGAGCGCTTCGGGGCAGCCCCCGCCGCCGTGCCGTTGCAGGTGGGCACCGGCCTGGGTAGCCGCCGATTGGATCGCCCAAACCTGCTGCGCCTCACCCTGGCCCGTCCCCTGGAGGCCTCCCTGGCCGCCCCGGGCGAACAGTTCGAGACGGTGCTGGAGCAGCAGGCCCAGATCGATGACGCCACGGCGGAGGATCTGGCCTTCCTGGCCGAAGCCCTGCGCCAGGCCGGCGCCTACGAGGTGTTCAGCCAGCCGATCGCCATGAAGAAGGGCCGCCAGGGCACACTGGTCACGGCCCTGTTGCCGCCCGAGCTGGGGCCGCAGCTGCGCCAGGTCTGGTGGCGCCAGGGCACCACCCTGGGGGTGCGTGAGCGGCTCCAGGGCCGCTGGGTGCTGGCGCGGCAGACGCTGCAGATCACGACACCACTCGGACCGGTGCGACTCAAGCGGGCGACCCTGCCCGAGGGCGGCTGGCGCGCCAAGCCCGAACATGACGATCTGGCCGAGCTGGCCCGGCGCCACAATCTCTCCGTGGCGGTGGTGCGCCGCCTCGTGGAGCAGGCCATGGAGGAGCAGTCATGAAGGGGGAGTCATGAAGGAGCAGATCCGGGCCCTGGCGCAGCGGCTCCAGCAGAGCGTCCGCGACCTGCGCCTGCCGAAGAGCGCCCCCCACCTGGAGGCCCTGCGCCGGCTGCCTCGCCTGGAGGCCCTCAAGACGCTGCCGGGCTCGGCCTGGCTTCGGGGGTTGCGGCGCCAGCGCTGGCCCCGGCTGCCCGGCGGCGTGCGCCCCTGGGTCAGTCTGCTGAGCCTCGGCTTCGTGCTGGCTGCGCTCGTCAGCCACGGCCGCCAGCTGCTGCAGTTCAGCCTCGATCCCCAGGGTTGGCTGTGGCTGCTGCTCGGCGTGGGCCTGAACGTGCTGAGCCTGGTGGTGAATGGGCTGGCCTGGGGGGTGATCCTGCGCTGGCGGGGGCTGCGGCCCCGCTGGCTGGAGGTGGTGATGCTCTATGTCTCCACCAACCTGCGCAAATTCCTTCCCGGCGGCATCTGGCATCTGGCCAGCCGGGTGCAGGCCCTGCGCGGCGCCGAGGCCCCGCTGGCCGCTCCGCTCAGTACCCCCCAGGCCCTGGTGGTCACCCTGCTTGATCCCCTGTTGGCGGCGGTGGCGGCCCTGGCGCTGGTGGCCCTGGGGGGCTGGCAGAACGGCCTGGGGCTGCTGGCCCTGCTGCCCCTGGTCCTGCTACGGCCCCGCTGGCTCAATCCGCTGCTGCAGCGGCTGGAGCGCAAGCGTGCCCGCGATCTCGGCCTCACGCAGGAGATGGAGCGTGAGGCCGCCGCCAGTGCCGGTACCCCGCCCGTGAACGGCTATCCCTGGCCGCCGCTGCTGGTCGAGCTGGCCTTCGTGCTGCTGCGCTTCGCCGGCTTCCTCTGCTGCGTCTTGGCCTTCGACCTGCAGCTCAATCTCGATATCTTCACCTGGCTGGCCGGCTTCGCCCTGGCCTGGACCCTGGGGCTGGTGGTGCCCGGGGCTCCCGGCGGCCTGGGGGTGTTCGAGACGGTGCTGCTGCTGCGGCTGGGCCTGGTGCTGCCGGAGGCGCCGCTGCTGGCGGTGGCCCTGAGCTATCGGCTGATGGTGACCGTGGCCGATCTGCTTGGGGCCGGCCTGGTCAACCTCGACCAGCGCCTGGCGGCGGCCCTGCTGGCCAGTCCGACGCCTGGCGACTCTTCTCAATAGGCCCTACTGTTGCGAAGAGGGCCACCTGTTGCGCAGCCCGGGCCGTTGCGGTGTCCACCCCTTCCCAGCCCACCACCCTGCGCAGCAGCCTGCACGACCGGGGCCAGCGGCTGACGCCGCAGCGCCAGCGGGTGCTCGCCCTGTTCGAGCGCATCGGGGAGGGGCGCCACCTCAGTGCCGAGGAGGTGCACCAGCGACTGCTGGGGGCGGCTGCCAGGGTGTCGCTGGCCACGGTGTATCGCACCCTGCGGCTGCTCTCCTCGATGGGACTGCTGCAGGAACTGGAGCTCCCAGAGGGGGGGCGGCGCTTCGAGCTGGCCAGCGATGCCCACCGCGACCACCACCACCTGGTGTGCGTGCGCTGCGGTCAGACCGAGGAGTTTGAGAACGCCGCCGTGCTGGCCGCCGGCGAGACGGCGGCGCTGGACCACGGCTTCCGGCTACTGGAGTGTGTGCTCAACGTGCGGGCGCTCTGTCCGCGCTGCGTGGCGGCCGAGTGCCGCTGAGCTTCGGCCCAGTGGGCGGCGAGGGCGGCCAGCAGGCTGGCGCGGGCGCCACGGAGACGGAGCATGGGACAACGAGCGATGGGGGCACCAGCCTGGAGCGTGTGCCGGGTGCCAGCGGTCGTGAGGGCACAGGGTCGGGCCGCCGATGCCACCGCTGGCCGTGCCCGCCGGCCGGGGCCGCCGTTATCAATTGGCCTTGCTATTGAGAATCGCTTGCAAAAGTGCCGTTTCTTGTTTAGGTTGCGAGTCATTCGCAATAAGGCCCCGCTCGGGCCGCTGTTCCCCGATCGATGAGTTTCCGTTTCCTGCCCGATGCGCCGCTGGCGGCGGTGCGCATGCCCGCCGGCCAGACCGTGCTGATCGATCCGGCCCTGCGGCCCGATGGCACCTGCCTGGAGGTGATCGACGGCATGGCCCGCGTTTACTGCCCCTGCGAGGAGACCGAGGGCATGACCCTGGCCTTCCTGCAGCCCGGCGACCAGCTGCGCACCGACCGCCTCTGCAGCGAGGGGGTGTGCGTGGAGGCGCTGACACCGCTCTGCTTCCGCAGCGACGCCGAGCCGCGCCAGGGCCATGGGTTTGATCCGGTGAACGAGTGGACGCTGCAGCTGCTGCGCATCCGCCATCTGGGCAGCGCCGAGCAGCGGCTGCATGCGCTGCTGGCGCTGCTGGTGCGGCGGCTGGGGCGGCGCTGCGGCGCCTGGTGCGACCTGCCCTTCCGGCTCACCCACGAGCGCATCGGAGAACTGATCGGCACCACCCGCGTCACCACCACGCGGCTGATCTCCCGGATCCGCGCCGCCGAGCTGATCGAGGTGCCCGCTGGCGAGGCCGGCCTGCGCTTGGCGCCCGAGCTGGTGGAAAGCGCCCCGCTGGCCGCCGCCTGAGCCCCCCCTCTTACCCCGTTCGGCTACCCCCGTTTCTCCCCCTCTTCGCCGCCATGGCCCAGCCCCTCGGACCGCAAAACGACAGCCCCTCCCCCAGCCGCGGCCCGCAGCCGCAGCAGAAGAAGAAGGGCTGCAAGCAGCAGAAGTGCTCCCACTGGAAGGGCGGCAAGTGCCGCTGCGGCAAGGACTGAAGGGGCACTTTTCGGAGCCGCAGCAGTGGCTGGAGGCGCTGCGCGCAGCCGCTCAGGCCGAGTTCGATCAGGGGCATCGGATCAGCCTGTGATGGCCCAAAAACCCAGGCCAGCACTACTGTGGAAAGTCAATACAAAAAGTCTTAGTTAAAGCGCGAGGTGGTGGAGTGGGGCTTCTATGGCAGGCGTCAGGAGCGAGCGCAGCTGGCTCAGATGTTCAGCCGTGGGCGCTGGTTCTTTCTGCAGATCTCCGGGCGGCGGCGCATCGGTAAGACCCGGCTGGTCCAGCAGCTGCGGCAGCCCGAGTGGCGGGAGCGGGTGCTGGTCATCTAGTCAGGTGTGGGTCTACCTGAAGACGCTGGAGGAGAAATACGAGATGGTGGAAAAACGGTTGCCGGTGTTCGCCAAGCTCAAGGCGCGCAAGGGGCACGACACGATCCGCGATAACTTCCCGCGCAGCTGGCTGGATGCATTGGCAGTGCCCACGGCCGCTATCAACTTCCGTCCCCTGCAGACACTGGTGGAGCAGGTGGACTAACGGCTGATGACAGCCGAGGGACATGGCCTAGAGTGATTGGTGGGTCAGCTGTATGAAGAACGCAGCCGCCTGGGTGTGGGTGATTTCCCACCCACCTAACGGATTGAAGGCTGGTGGGACAGCCGTGACACGGAGATCGATTTGGTAGCCCTCGATGCAATCTCGCAGCGGCTGCGTCTGGGCAGCTGCAAGCGATCGGAGCCGACTCTGGTGAAAGATCTGGCCAACTTCGATGGCCACGGGGCTCGCTTCCTCACGGCCTTCAAGCGGTTTGCAGACTGGCAGATGGAGAAGGTGGCCATCGCTCACTCGTTGTGGCGCGAGGCCCGCCAAGTCATTGAAATAGCCGGATACCTGCCGCAGTCACTGGCTGATCTCACCGAATGCCTGAAGGGATGACCAGCTTAATCGGGTGCAATCAGCTCGAGTCCTGGGAAGACCTGGCGATAGCGGCGCCGGTCGCGGCTGAGCAGGGGGACGCGCACCACCAGGGCATGGGCCCCGATCAGAAAATCCGCCAGCATGGTCTGCCGCGAACCGCCGCGGGCCCGGTAATCGGCGTGGGCGCGAGCGGCCAGGAAGGCGGCCTCGCGGGGATGGGGCAGTATGTATAGAGATGGGCCGGCAGGAGGTCGTCCACGGTCTCGATCGCGTCACAGGCGAAGGCGATCTCTCCATAGACAATCGGATTAATCAGCAGCAGGCCGCTGTCGAGCTAGCGGCTGATTTGCTCTTCGCTCCACGTCTGCCAAAGGGGATCAGCCGTGATCACATCGAGAATCACATTGGAATCCACGAACACCATCAGGACTGCTTTTCACCTCGGGTGAGGGCGAGCAGCTCATCGGTGCTGAGGCGAGTGCGTAGGCGGACCCCCCGCAGCCGTTGCAGCCCTTCGCTCCCGGGCGAGCCATTCGGAGATTCCTTTTCGATCAACACCCGGCCGTTCTCCACTACGAAACGCACCTGGGTGTGGGGCAACAGACCGCACTGCTCGCGGATCTCCTGGGGAATGGTGACCTGCCCCTTGCTGGTGATCCGCATGGCCCGACGAGCTCATAACAGTAAGAATCCTACCGACCAGATCCTCTCGTGCCTCTGGGCGTATCAGAACCCGCATGGGTGCAACCGCGATGTAGCGCCCTGTCAGAGCGCCTGTTCCAGCTACTCCAACACCTTCAGGGCATCCTCGCCGGGGTGCCCGTCCTGGCGGAAAGCCTTCAGCCGTTCGGCCACCAGCCGCTGCTCTTGCGGGGTGACGGCAGGGCCCAATCAGCTCTGGAGCTGGGACATCACCTACCTGCCCACCAGCGTGCGGGGCGTGTGGCTCTACCTCTACCTGGTGGTGGACGTGTGTGTGGAGCCGCAAGATCGTCGCCTGGGACATCGCCCAGAGAGTGGATGCCCAGGTGGCCGCCGATCTGATCAGCAGGGCCTGCCTGTGGGAGCGGATTAGCCGGTAGCGCCAGCGCCAGTTGATCCTGCACGCCGACAACGGCAGCGCCATGCGCGCCGCCACAGCGCCATCCGGTTCGTGAACTCGCAGCAGCGACACAGCGGCCAGGCTGCTGCCATCTGCCAGCAGCGCACGCAGGTCTATGAGCGGGCCCTCCAGCGCCATCCCAGGCGGTGGTCACGCTCGGTTCGCTGCTGGTAACAATCCGCCGTTGTCTGGAGTAATGAACCGCCAAATGCCACAACAGCCAAGGAGGATTTACTCGTTCTGCAGGCGACCTGAATAGGCGCCAACCGGCGACATCTTTCCTGATTGTCACCGCTGGTGTTCGCGATGGAATGCCGCCGCCGGGTGCGTGAGCAGATCCTGCGCATCGACAACACCTTCAAGGCCAACGACTTCGCCTACAGGCCCCTGGCCGGTGGGGATGCAGTCACGGTGCTGACGCCTGAGGAACAGCAGTATCCAGCCTTTGCAGGCTTGCGCCCCCTCAGCAGCGAGGCGGTGCCAGGTGCATCGGAACCCCCCGCTGCAGGAGGCGAGGCCCCAGGCGCCCAGTCCCCTGAGATTTAGAGCAAGACCCAACCGGATGCAACTGCAAAGCCTGTGGCAGCTGCCGTCTCTGAGGCTAGCGGAGCTCCGTCAGCCACCACCGTTCAGATCAAGGAACAGCATCTGGTGGTGCCAGAAAACGCCAAGGGTTGGAGCTACCGTCGACTGTTTGCCGACTATCTCCAGGACTGCAGTGGCATCATCATTCGCGATCCTTACATCCGCGCCTTCCATCAGATCCGCAACTTGGTGGAGTTCCTACGTCTGGTCAATGAAATCACTCCCATCGGTGATGAGGTCACCGTCCATCTCATCACCGGCCCAGAAACTGAGAGCAAGGAAAAGCTGGAGAAGCAGGTGGAGAACCTCGGCCAAGTGCAGGACTCCTTCGCCGGTACGAGCACGCCTTTTACCTGGGGGATCGACGCCAGCCTCAATTTTCACGCCCGCAGCATCACCACAGACCACGGCTGGAAGATCACCCTCTATCGGGGCCTTGATCTGTTCCAGTGGTTCGAGTTCTCCCCCTTCAATGCCGCAGCTGTGATGCAGGAAGCTCGGATGGTGAAGGGGTGTGAGGTGAGCTACATCCGGACCGATGGCTAAGGGGGAGTGATCCAGTGGAGATGTCTCACCTTCACCGAATGCTTTGGCGCGATCTTCTTTGTTGCACCTTGCCCAGCTCCGAGCTCAGCCGTCCACCGCTGCCCGCGGCAGTTGCGATTCCAGTTCGCGTAGCTGCCGTTCGAGCGTCTCGATCCGCTCCAGGTAGGTGAGCGCCAAGGCGATGCCGGAGGGGTTGAGCCCGAAGCTGTCGCGCAGGCGGCTGGCGCGGCGCGCCAGGGTGACCGTGCGGGCATGAAAGGTCCACACCGGCTGGGTGCCCCTGAGTTCGACCACACCGATCGCGATCAACTCCACCAGCTCCTCCCGCTCCAGGCCTGAGGCGGCCAGCAACTCCTCCAGCGCCACCGGCTGGCTGTCATCGGCGGGAATCAGCAGCTCATCAGCCATGGGTGGCGTCTCCAGCAGGGTGGGCGTCATCAAAGTGGTGGCGGGGCTGGAAGGTGGAGGCAGCGCGCAGCTCCCGGTAGAGCTCCAGCTCGCGCTCGCTGCAGTGCGGCGGCATCACGATCTGGATCACACCGTAGAGATCGCCGGCGCCCACGCGGCGATGCGGCAACCCCTTGCCGCCGATGCGCAGTTTCTGGCCGCTGCGCATGCCCGGTTTCACCGTCACCGTGACGGGACCATCGAGCGTGGGCACGGACACCTCGGCGCCGAGGGCCGCCTCCCAGGGCGCCAGGGGCAGTTCAAGGTAGAGATCGTGATCCACCGCGCGGAACAGCCGATGCGGCTCCAGGTGGATCGCGAGATAGAGGTCCCCGGCGGCGCCGCCGCCATGGCCCGGTCCGCCCCGGCCCGGCACCCGCAGCCGCTCGCCGTCGATCACGCCCGCCGGCACGCGGATGCGGCCGGTCTGGGGCTGCCGTTCGATCCGGCCATCGGGGCGCTGCACCGGCACGCTCAGCGTGAAGCTCACCTCGGCGCCATGGGCCGCCTGCTCCAGGCTGAGCTCGGTGCTCACCTCGAGATCCTGGCCGCGGATCGCGAAATCACGCGCGCCCCGCCCGGAGCGGGCCGCCGTGCGGAAGCCCATCTGCTCGAACAGATCGGCCAGGTCCACCTCCTGCGGCCCGCCCTGCTGCCAGTAGCGCGTCTCCCACTCGGCGGAGGGCTGGACCTCCTCGCCGGGGCGGTGCCGGCCGAGGGCGTCGTAGGCCTGGCGTTTATCTGGATCGGAGAGAGTCTGGTAGGCCTCACTGATCTCCTTGAACCTCTCCTCCGCCTCGGGCTCCTTGGCCACATCCGGGTGATACTGCCGCGCCAGTTTTCGGTAGGCGTTCTTGATCTGGTCCTGGCCCGAATCCCGGTCCACTCCCAGCACGGCGTAGTAATCCTTGAACTTCATCGCTGCGTCTGGCTCCGGTCCGCTCGCCAGCCGTGGCGGCCGAACCGGTGGGCTCTCATGCTGCGCCGGGAGCCGGCAGCGCAACACCGTGTCGTCGCGTTTCTTTCCATGCCGCGCTGCAGTGCATCGCCCCTTTCACGCCACCACGACCACATCCTCAAACCAGCCCGCGATGATCTGGGCCCGCTGCTGCAGGGCATGCGCCAGCTGCTGGATCGGCGCGTGGTTCATCAGGTCGCGGCGCACGATCAGGGTTTCACCGGAAATCAGACCCAGGTCCCAGTCAAGCCGCACGCTGCCAGGTTGCAGCGCCAGGGTGGGGAGCTACCAGCCCGCCGGCAGGGCCAGGCTGGGAAAGCGTGTCAGCTCGCCCTGACTCAGTCGCCGTTCGCCCGCCAGGGGGTGGTCGGGAGCCGCCTGCAGCTGCAACGGGGTGCGCAGCAGGTCGACCACCCACCACACGGGGTCGTCGGCATCGGGCAGATCGGGGTGGTAGCTCCCCACCCAGGCGTCGATCATGCGCTGCTCCAGCAGTTCCAGTGGCCGCTCCATCCCCGGCAGGTCGAAGGAGCCCAGCATCCAGTCCGGTGGCAGCTGGCCCAGGAAGCAGGGGCCCGACACAAACATGCCATCGATGCGCAGCGGCGCCCGCCCCTTCAGCAGGGCCAGCTGGTGCAAGGCCCGCTCGGCCTGCAGCAGCTCCAGGTCACCCAGCAACACGCAGAACGCTGGGCGCCGTTCCCGCTCCAGCTCCATCTCCTTCAGCACCGCCTTCACATGCCGGGAGATCGTGCTCTGGTTCACGTGCAGCGCCCTGGCCGCCGACAAGCCACTGCCGAACCATAGTACACATCCAGGGCGGCGAGTTGATCGAGTGCAATCACCAAGGCCCTCTCCGCTGCGTTCCTGGCTCGCAAGCATCGGAAAGTAGCGAGAGTTTCCTTGGCTTCAGCGGCCTTGTCCCTGCCGCTCCAGTTCCGGCACCAGCGCCACTGCTGCCGCCAACCCCAGCAGCAGGATCAGCAGCGCCGGCACCAGCGCCGCCCCCACGCGCTCGTCGCTGGCGTACTGGAACACCCGCACCGACAGGGTGTCGAAGTCAAACGGCCGCAGCGCGAAGGTGAGCGGCAGCTCTTTCACCACATCCACGAACACCAGCAGCGCCCCCACCAGCAGCGGGCCCCGCAGCAGCGGCAAATGCACCCGCTTCAGCACCGCCCACCAGCTGCAGCCGAGCCCCGTGGCCGCCTCATCCAGGCTCGGCGGGATGCGCTCCAGCGCCGCATCAAGTCCCTGCTTCGGCACCGCCAGAAAGCGGTCGCCGTAGCCCCACACCAGCAGCAGCAACGGGCTCAGCCCCAGCGGTGCCCCGGTGAGCAGCAGCGCCAAGGCCAGCACCGCCCCAGGCACGGCGTAGCCCATGCCGGCCAGGAAGCTCAGCAGCGGCACCGGGGCCTGCGGAATCCAGCGGCGCGCCACCGCCAGCACCAGGCCGGTGGCCACCGTGATCAGCGCCGCCACCAGGCCCAGCCCCAGGCTGCGCAGGCTCAGCCCCGCCAGCTCCGCCGCCGATTCCCCCTGCAACTGGTCCCAGCTCAGCGCCGCCCACAACAACGGCAGCCCCAGCGTGGCCAGCGGTGGCAGCAGCGTGAGCAGCTGGGCGGCCAGCTGCCGCCAGCCCCCCAGCTCCCAGATGGGCCCGCCCTCATCGCCGACGCCCATGCTCCAGCGGCGGCTGCGGTGGCGCAGGCGCCGTTCGGCCGCCACCAGCAGGCTCACGATCGCCAGCGCCACCAGCGCCAGTCCCACGGCCGCCTGCGGATCGCCCTCGTTC
>CAIRWM010000118.1 GCA_903882285.1 uncultured cyanobacterium | reverse complement strand
GGCCTATCCCGAACCCTGCCGCCGCCCCACCGACGGCCGCTATGGCGACAACCCCAACCGGGCCCAGCACTACTTCCAGTACCAGGTGCTGATCAAGCCCTCGCCCGATGGCATCCAGGAGACGTATCTCGCCTCCCTGGAGGCCCTGGGCATCCGCCAGGCCGACCACGACATCCGTTTCGTGGAGGACAACTGGGAATCCCCCACCCTCGGCGCCTGGGGCGTGGGCTGGGAGGTGTGGCTCGATGGCATGGAGGTGACCCAGTTCACCTACTTCCAGCAGTGTGGCGGCATCGACTGCCGGCCGGTGTCGATCGAGATCACCTACGGCCTCGAACGCCTGGCGATGTATCTGCAGGATGTGGAAAGCATCTGGGATCTCTCCTGGGATGGCCACCGCTCCTACGGCGATATCTGGTTGCCGTTCGAGAAAGGGCAGTGCACCTACAACTTCGAGGCCTCCAACCCCGAGCGGCTCAAGCAGCTGTTCGCCCTCTATGAGGCCGAGGCGGCCGATCTGGTGGCGAAGCAGCTGCCCGCCCCGGCCTTGGATTTCGTGCTCAAGTGCAGCCACACCTTCAACCTGCTGGAGGCCCGCGGCGTGATCTCGGTGACCGAGCGCACCGCCACCATTGCCCGCATCCGCCATCTGGCCCGTCAGGTGGCCGAGGCCTGGCTGGCGGAACGGCGGGCCCTCGGCTTCCCGCTGCTCAGCGAGCAGAAGCGCCGCGCCTGGTTCGACGCCCACCCCGAGGAGGCCCCTGCGGAGGCTGCGGCCGCGGCACCGGCAGGCTGAGGCTCGGCACCAGGGCAGGGGCTGGGAAGGCTGCTGGGGTGTCCAGCGGCTGAGCGGTTTTGGTTGCTTCCGTTTCCCTCCCTCCCTCTCCCCCACCCCCACCACCACCGCCCCTTCCTCCACCCCTTCCACCCTCACTCCCTGAGCTGCTGCCACCGGCGCCGGCCCCCGAGCCTCCAGCCCGCCGTTGGATCGCCGCCCTGGCGGGGGGACTGGCCCTGGTTGGGGTGTTGCTGCTGCTGGGAGTGGGGCGAACGCCCGGCCCCGGGGCACTGGATCCGGTGCGGTTGCTGCCCGAGCCTGGCGCCCAGCTGGCTCTGGAGTTGCAGGGGCGTCTGCTGGAGGATCCGCGCCCGGAAACCGGCGGCGGCTGCCGGGGGATCCTGCAGCTGGAAGGGGGCCGCAGCCAGGGCCGCACCGAACTGCGACTCGCCTCCTGCCCGCTGCTGCATCAGGGCTGGCGGGTGCGGGTGCAGGGTCAGCTCAGCTCGCTCCGGCCCGCGCCCCACCCGCTGCTGGCCGGCCCCGCCGAACGCCTCGGCCGCCAGGGTGTCTGGAGCCGCCTGCGGGTGGAGCAGCTGCAGGTGCTGGAGCGCCCCGCCACCCCGATCGCCGATCTACGGCGCCGCATCGCCGAGCGCCTGATCGCCGCCGCCGGCCCGGAGCGGGGTGGTCTGCTGGCGGCCCTGGTGCTCGGCAGTGCCGTGGTGCCCCTGCCGCAGGAGCTGCGGGATTCCTTCCGGGTGGCCGGCCTCAGCCACGCCCTCGCCGCCTCCGGTTTCCATCTTTCGGTGTTGCTCGGGGCGGTGCTGCCCCTGGGGCGCTCCCTGGGACGCCCCCTGCGCCTGACCCTTGCCGGCGGCGCCATCCTTCTGTTTCTGTTGCTGGCCGGGCCCCAGCCCTCGGTGGTGCGGGCGGTGCTCACCGGGGGCATGGGCCTGCTGATCCTCGAGGCCGGACGCCGCGCCAGGCCCCTGGCCTTGCTGCTGCTCACGGCGGTGGTGATGCTGCTGCTCCGCCCCGACTGGCTGGCGGATGTGGGTTTCCAGCTGAGCGTGGCGGCCACCGCCGCCCTGCTGGTCACGGCCAGGCCGCTGGAGCAGGCGCTGCACCCCTGGCTGCCCCGCTGGCTGCGGCCCGACTGGACCGCCCCGGCCCTGGCCGTGCCGCTGGCGGCCACGCTCTGGACCTTGCCGCTGCAGCTGCTCCATTTCGGGGTGGTGCCGCTCTATGCGGTGCCCGCCAACCTGCTGGCCGCGCCCCTGCTCACGCCGCTCACCCTCGGGGCCATGGGGCTTTCCCTGGTGGCGCTGCTGGCGCCCCCGCTGCTCGGGGTGCTGCTGCTGCCGGTGGACCTGCTGGCCCGGTTGCTGCTGCTGGTGGCCCAGCTGTTCGCGGCGTTGCCGATGGCCCAGTGGCAGACGGGGCGTCCCCTGCCGCTGCTGGTGTTGCTGCTGAGCCTGGCGTTGCTCGGCTGGTTGGTGCCGGGGCTGGGCCGGCCCTGGCGGCGCTGGGGTACGGCCCTGTTCGCCTGCGTGGTGGCGGTGCACCTGGGGTTGCTGAGCGGCGACCAGCTGCTGCTGGTGCACCAGCCCGAACGCGACCTGCTGCTGGCCCGCCACCACGGCCGCGGGGCCCTGGTGAGCAGCCGCTCTGATGGCTTCGCCTGCCACCAGGCGCGGCAGCTCGCCACCGGCCTCGGCCTCCAGCGCTTCGACTGGGTGGTGCTGCTGGATCCGGTGGCCGCCGCCGATCCGGCCTGCTGGCAGGGCCTGACGGCCACGCTGCTGGCCGATTCCGAGCAGGGGCCGCCTTTGCTCAGCGGCCAGCGTCTGGCCAGCCCGGGTCTGGCCGTGGCGGCCCTTTCGCCCGACAGCCAGGCGCTGCGGCTGGAGGTGGGATCGCGGCGCTGGTGGCTGTTGCCCGATCGTCAGGCGTTCTGGGCCTGGGAGCGGCAGGGGCCTGCCGCTGCTGGGGCAGCGGGGAGCAGCGGCCTGTGGCTTGGTTTTGCACCTCGTCCCGCTGAACGGCAGCGTCTGCAGGCTCGGGGGGCACCACGCCTGGTGTGGTGGAGCGGCGCCCCGCCGGCCCATGGCCCCCTGCCGCCGGGTTGGCGCGCCAGCGGCGCCAGTGGTTCCCTGCTGGCTTCCGGGGCCTGATCGATCCGTAGAGTGGGCCTTCGCATCCAGGCTTTTGGCCCGTGGTGCGGCTGGAGAGGTGGCTGAGTGGTCGAAAGCGAACGACTCGAAATCGTTTGAAGGGCAACCTTCC
>CAIRWM010000117.1 GCA_903882285.1 uncultured cyanobacterium | reverse complement strand
TGATTGGCTCTGCCTGGCCCGGCCCGCCAAACGGCTGCGGCCCGGCGAGGTGCTTCAGGTGGCGGCTGGCGATCAACCGCCGCTGTCCCTGGAGATCGTGGCGGTGGATGGGGGCACGGGCGGCCGGGTCGTGCGCTTCCCCGCCGAGGCCACCAGCGCGGAAGCGATCGAGGGCCTGCTGGCCCGCTACGGCACGATGCCCCTGCCCCCCTACATCCACGAGCATGCGGCCGAGGATCAGGAGCGCTACCAGACGCGCTACGCCAGCCGGCCCGGTGCCGTGGCAGCGCCTACGGCCGGACTCCATCTCAGCGATGCGCTGCTGGCCGATCTCCGCACCCGGGGTGTCGAGCTGGCGACTGTCACCTTGCATGTGGGCCTGGGCACCTTCCGGCCTCTGGATACGGAGGATCTGCGCCAGCTCGAACTCCACAGCGAGTGGGTGGAGGTGAGTCCGGCGCTGGTGGCGGCGGTGCAGGCCTGCCGGGCCCGCGGCGGCCGCGTCATCGCCGTGGGCACCACCAGCGTGCGCAGCCTCGAGGGGGTGGCGGCGCTGCATGGCGGCCGCCTTCAACCCCATGCGGGCCCGGTGCAGCTGGTCATCCAGCCCGGCTTCCGCTTTGCGGTGGTGCAGGGCCTGCTCACCAATTTCCACCTGCCGCGCAGCTCGCTGCTGCTGCTGGTGAGCGCCCTGATCGGCCGCTCCCGCCTGCTGGCCCTCTATGAGGTGGCGAAGGCCCAGGGCTATCGCTTCTTCTCCTACGGCGATGCGATGTGGATCCCACCGGAGGCCGTGCTTCCGGACGCGCTCAGTTGGTGAGGCTGTAGGCGATACCCATCAGCACGAGGGCCACGAAGATCAGTTCCAGCAGGTCGGGACCGTCGTTGTTCATGCCGCCGGCGGCCGTCCTCCTCGGCGGATCGTCCGCTCCTCCAGGGGCGGGGGATCGGTGTCAAACCGGCCCGCTCCCGGCAGCCAGAGGGCGAACAGCAGCAGCAGCAGCGCCACCGGCTGGCCGCGCGTGCTGGTGATCACGGCCAGCACCGACATGGCCGCCAGGATCCGCAGGCACAGGGCCCAGACCTCGTCCCGGTCGCTGTTGCTGCGCACCACCAGCATCGCCGCGGCCAGCAGCAGCAGAACATCGACCAAAAGGTCCATGGGGGCTCGTCCTGGCTGTCATGCGCTTCACGTCACCCTAGGCGAGGCGAAAGTTCTGGAGCTGTGCGGTGTTGAGGCGTGGTTCAACAAAAAGCCCCCGGGGTGAGCCGGGGGCCAGGAGGGTTGCTGGGTGGGCCGGACTCAGGTGGCGGCCAGGTTGGCAGCCACGAAGTCCCAGTTGACCAGCTGGTCGAGGAAGGTGGTCATGTAGTCGGGACGGCGGTTCTGGTAGTCGAGGTAGTAGGCGTGCTCCCAGACGTCCATGGTGAGCAGGGCCTTCTGGCCGTGGGCCAGGGGCAGGTCGGCATTGGGGGTCTTGGTGACCTTGAGGGTGCCGTTGTCGAGCACCAGCCAGGCCCAGCCGCTGCCGAACTGGGTGGCGCCGGCGGTCTTGAACTGCTCCTTGAAGGCGTCGAAGCTGCCGAAGTCGGCGTCGATCTTGGCGGCCAGCGCACCGCTGGGGGCACCACCGCCACCTGGCTTCATGCACTGCCAGTAGAAGCTGTGGTTCCACACCTGGGCGGCGTTGTTGAAGACGCCCGCCTTGGCGGCGTCACCGGCCACGGCGCTGATCGTGTCTTCGAGGCTCTTGGCTTCGAGATCGGTCCCGGCGATCAGGTTGTTGAGGTTGGTCACGTAGGCAGCGTGGTGCTTGCCGTGGTGGAACTCCAGGGTGGAGCGGGAAATGTGGGGCTCGAGTGCGTCGAGGCTGTAGGGCAGTTCGGGCAGCTGATGAGCCATGGGAAGGGAATGTGGCGGCGTACTGGGGTGGGTGTCAGGCGCCCCGTGGGCGGCGGCCAGAGCGGAGTTGGCCGATGGGCCTGGCCCGACTCCGGCATCCTACTGATCGCATCAGTGTGTGAAGGCTCGGGGCCAGGGCCGCGGCGGAAGGCCGATCAGCGACCCACCTCAAGCAGCTCTACTTCGAAGATCAAGGTGGCGTTCGGCGGGATGACGCCGCCGGCCCCGCGCTCTCCGTAGGCGAGATCGGGGGGGATCACCAGCTTGCGCTTGCCGCCCACCTTCATGCCGGCGACGCCCTCATCCCAGCCCTTGATCACCCGGCCGGCCCCGAGGGGGAAGGGGAAGGGGCCGCGGCCATAGCTGCTGTCGAATTCCTTGCCGTTGGTGAGCGTGCCGCGGTAGTTGACCACCACAGTTTGGCCGCTCACGGCTTCAGCGCCCTCGCCCAGCACCAGGTCGGTGATGCGCAGGCCGCTGGGGGAAACGGTTTCCTTCGCTGCTTCCATGCCGCCGCCGAGGGCGGCGGCACCTGCCTGGGCGATGGCGTCGGGACCGTCGGTGCTGGGGGCCATGGTGAAGAGGGTCGGGTTGGGATCGTCGGGGTCGAGTTCAAGCGGGGAGGCCAGCACCACCCGGGTGGGGGCGGTGCTGGAGCTGGCGGTGCTCAGGGCCACGGCCGGCGCCACCTCTGTGGTGGCCGCCGCCTGGGCGGGCGGCAGCAGGGTGGACGGGGCGACGAGCTGGCTGACAAAGGCCACCAGCAGGCAGGCCACGCAGACCACCGAGCTGATCAGGATGTCGCGCATGGCAGGAGCAGCGGTGGCCTGATTCTGCAGCAGGGGCGCGCTCAGTCGGGGGGGAAGTCGGTGTCGCTGACGCCGGGGCTGGGCCCCTCGCCACCGCCCGCGGCACCGCCACCACCGCGCTGGCGCATCTGGCGCTCCAGCCGGTCGAGGCGGCCGCGCAGTTCGTCGAGTTCGCGCTGGCGGGCCAGGCCGAGTTCCTGGAGCAGGTCGTCGCGGTTGCGCTCCAGCTGGCGTTCGGCCTGTTGCTCCAGCTCGGGATTGTCGCCGCGCAGCGCCTTGAGAACGTCGTCCACCAGGGCGGAGGCATGGCTGGGGTCGAGCTTGCCGCTGCTCACCCATTCCTGGCTGACGTACTTGAGCCGATCGGCCACCAGCGAGGTGGTGCCGAGGCCGCGCAGCAGCAGCATCTGCAGTGGATTGCCCTGATCCATGGCGTGGGGTCCTGTCGGAGGCAGCGTGGGTGCCCGTGCCTGGAGGCAGGCGGGTCGTGAATCGACATTGGCGCTTCTTAGGGTGGCTGGCCATGGGCAATGACCGTCGCCTCTGGTGGTGCGCTGCGGCGGCCGCCGGCCTGCTTGCGGGCCTCGCCCTGCCGCCGCTGGGCTGGCCCCTGCTGCTATGGCCGGCCTTGGCCGTGCTGTGGGCGATGGCCGGTTCTCCCGCCCTGGCGCCGCGGGCGGCGGCCCTGGCCGGCGGGCTCTGGGCCCTGGCCGCCGTGCTGGTGAGCCATCGCTGGCTTCTGTGGCTGCATCCGCTCGACTGGGTCGGCGTGCCGGGCCCCCTGAGCATGCCGATCTGCGCCGCCCTCTTGGTGAGCTGCGCCCTGCTCGGCGCCCTGCTGGCGGCGGCCTGGCTGGCGCTGATGCGGCGCCTCGATCCCCACCGGCCGGCCACCGCCCTGCTTGGAGCGGTCCTGTGGGGCCTGGCCGAGGAGCTGCTGGCCCGCGGGCCGCTCTTTTGGCTGGGGCTGGGCGGTTCGGCCCTGCCCGGAGACCGGGCCCTGGCCGGGCTGGCCTCCCTTGGGGGGGGCGGCCTGATCGCGGCGCTGCAGCTGCTGATCGGCTGGTGTCTCTGGCGGGCGCTGGCGGCCCCCGGCGCCCGGCGGCGCTGGGGCGTGGTGGGCCTGGCCCTGGTGCTCGGTTCGCACCTGGCGGGGGCGGCGGCCCTGGCGGCGATCGCTCCCGGCGCTGGCCCCGTGCAGAGCCTGATGGTGCTGCAACCGGCGATCCCGACGCGGCACAAGTTCGAGGCCAGCCAGCAGCTGCGGCTGCTGCAGCGCCTGCTGGCGGCCCAGCGGGCGGCGGCGGCGGCGCCCGTCACAACTTTGCTGCTGCCGGAGGGGGCCCTGGCCCTGGATCAGCCCCTGCCGGAACCGGCGGCGGTGGAGGTGCTCAGCGGTGGCTTCCGCCGCCAGGGAGAGGAACAGCGCAGCAGCCTGCTGCGCTTCGCTCCTGGGGAGGTGCAGGCCAGCACCTGGCTGGACAAGCATCGGGTGGTGCCGCTCGGCGAATGGGTACCGCTGGCGGGGCTGTGGCGCTGGAGCGGGCTGTCGGCTGTGGGCGGCATCGAGCCGGGCAGCCCGTCGCGGCTGCTGCGGCGCCCCGCCGGTGCGGTGGGCGTGGCGATCTGCTACGAGCTCGCCAACGGCTCCGCCCTGGCGGCTGCCACGCGCGAGGGGGCGCTGTGGCTGTTGGCGAGCGCCAATCTCGACCCCTATCCCGCCCTGCTGCAGAACCAGTTCGCGGCCCTGGCCAGCCAGCGGGCGATCGAGAGCGGCCGCTGGCTGGTGAGTGCGGCTAACACCGGCCCCAGCCTGGTGGTGGATGCCCGCGGCCAGGTGCGGCAACGCCTGCCGGCCGGCCGCAGCCAGTGGCAGGGCATGGAGCTGCGCCAGCTGCATGCGCTCACCCCCTATGCCCGCTGGGGCGACGGCCCCCTGCTGCTGCTGCTGATCGCCGGCCTGATCTGGCGCGGCAGCGGGAGCTGGTGGGGCAGGCGCGGCCGCCTGCCGCTATGACCCCCAGGGACAGGGAGAGGGGATGGACGCCGTCAGTGTGGGGATCACGGAGGTGATCGGTCGGGCCCTGCAGCTTCGGCCGGAGGCGTTCGGCGATCTTCACGGGGAGCTCCACAGCGGGGGCAGTGCCGCCCGCATGGGGATCTGGATCGCCCTGCTGGCGGGCCTGTCCCAGGCGATCGGCCAGGCCTTCGTGCTGTTCGTCAACCGCGTGCAGCCGCTGCGCTTCGCCATCAGCCTGGTGATCGAGGCGCTGCTGTTCGTCAGCGGCTTTCTGGGGTGGGCCAGCTCCACCTGGCTGGTCGCCTGGCTGGTGTTCGGGTCCCGCGAGGCCCTGCCGGCGCTGATCGGCGCCCTCGGAATCGCCCATGCCCCCCAGCTGTTCGCCTTCTTCGGTGCCCTGCCCTACCTCGGCGGGCCGATCCTCACGCTGTTGTCGCTGTGGACCGCCATCGCCTTCGTGGTCGGGGTGGCGTCGGTCGCCGACCTGTCGCCCTGGTCGGCCTTCGGCAGCCTGGTGGTGGGCTGGCTGGTGATGTACGGGCTGCAGCGCACCGCCGGCCAGCCGGTGATGGCCCTGGGGCGCTGGTCGCTGGACAGGGCGGCGGGGGTGCCGTTGATCCGCGATAGCCGACGGCTGGAAAGCCTGCTGCAGGCTGGCGCGCTGTCTAAGCGTGAGTGGCGCCGCTGATCCCATGCTCTGTCGTCGCCGCAGCCTGCTGCTGGTTCTGCTCGCCCTGCTGGCGTTGGTGCTGCTGCCCGGCACGGGCCTGCTGGTGCAGTTTGCCTACGCGGCGCTGCACCGCTCCTTCGGCCTGGTGGTGGATCTGGCCAGCATCGGCCTGGTGCTGTTTCTGATCGCCGCCTTCTTAGCGCCGCTGGAGGCCCTGGGCTGGTGGGCCGGCTGGTTCGGCGAGGAACTGCGGCCGCCTACCAGCGTGGGGGAACTGGCCGCTCCGGTGAGCAGCGACGCACCCGTGCGCCGCTGGGTGGTGTATCTCGATGGCATCGGTCAGGCCTCGGGCCAGGCGCTGCCCGAGGGCGAGGACTTCCTGCGCCGCCTCGGCGATCGGCTGCCGGATGACATCGCGATCATCCGCGGGATCATGCCCTACTCGGTGGTGAATCAGCCGATGACTGAGGGGAGCTGGCTGGCCCAGTTCTGGCGCTGGGTCGACTGGCTGCGGCTGCGCAACCCCCGCTCGCTGCTGGGCATCGTCATCAACCTGCGCAACATCACCGTCGTGGGGGTGTCGGCCGACAAGCGCTACGGGCCGATCTTCAACCAGGGCACGGCCCGGGTGATCTGCGACAGCCTGGTGGCCAACGGCTACAGCCTCGGTAGCGGCGCGCCGGTGACGCTGCTGGGGTTCAGCGGCGGCGGCCAGATCTCGCTGGGAGCGCTGCCCCACCTGCGCCGTGCCGTGCAGGCGCCGGTCGAGGTGATCTCGCTGGGGGGCGTCTTCGCCGGCAACAATCAGTTCCTGGAGGCTGAGCACCTGTTCCATCTGGTGGGCGAGAAGGACCGGGTGGAGCGGCTCGGGCCGCTGGTTTTTCCCGGCCGCTGGCGCTGCCAGCCCCTCTCGTACTGGAACCGGGCGAAGCGCCGTGGCAAGGTCAGCCTGATCTCGCTGGGCCCGGTGGGCCACGAACTGCCGGGCGGCATCCTCGACGCCGACTGCCTGCTGCCCGACGGCCGCAGCTCCATGCAGCAGACCGTCGATCGCGTCAGCGCCATCCTCACCGAAACCAAGTCCGCCGAGGTGGTCGGACCACGGCAGCCGAACAACTACCAGCGCTACCGCGCCAATCCCTGGCACCGGCTGGATCTGCAGCGCGATGCCCAGCCGCTGCCGTCGCCGGCCCTGCTGCCCCCCGAGGCCTGGATCGGCCGGCTGATTCTGCCGGCGCCGCAGCAGCGCTGGGGCGGCGTGTGGTTCGAGGTGTTCCATGCCCCGCCGGCGCACGGCGATCTGTTGGGCCGCACCCTGCGGCTCGACTGGGACGATCCCCGGCTGGCGCCGCTGACGATGGATGTGCACTTCAGCGACGAGGCGCTGGAGAGCGTGGCCGCGGGCGGCGTGCACCCGCTGCGGCTGAACCACTGGCGCCAGGTGACGCCGCTGGAGTCGCTGGCGGGCGCGCGCCCCGCTGACGACCAGCTGGTGCGGCTGCCGGCGCCGGTGCTGGTGGCCCAGGGGGCCGAGGGTGAGGGCGAGGTGCCGCGGCTGCGGATCGGCGCCGAGCCCGTGCAGACCACCGGCCTGGCCAGGGCCCTGGTGCGTTTCGAGGCGCCGCCGGTGGGGCCCGGGAGTGTGGCGGCAGCCCAGGAGGCGGCCGGTCCCTGGCGCGCGGTGAGCTTCGATCCGAAGCGGGGGCTGTTCAGCGGCCCGCCGCTGGCGCTGCGCCTGCCGCCGCCGGTGGCCAATGCGGAGGGCATCCTGCCGGCCACGAGCCGCGGCCTGGAGCGCAGCCCCCACAACGCCCTGGGCTGGTACGTGAGCGGGGTGCCGGATGGTGAGGGGGGTGTCGTGGTGCAGGCGCTGGCGCCGCGGGCTCTGCAGCGCTTCGCGCCGGAGCGGGTGATCACCGGCCGCCGCGCCGCCTGGGACTACGTGAAGCGGCAGGCCTGGGCCGATCCGGTGGCGGGCCGGCTGAGCAGTGTGCTGGTGAGCGGCCGCCCGCAGTCCGCCGCGGAAGCCCTGGCGGAATGGCGGCCGGGCGAGCGGCTGCTGGTGCTGCACGTGTTCGGCGGCATCGGCGGCGAGCAGCGCGAGGAGGCGCTCAGAAGTGGGATCTGCACGGGCCACTTCGCCTATGGCGTCGCCGACCTGGTGCACGAGCCCCTCGCCGGCGAGCTGGGCGTGGCGCTCACCTACCGGCAGGTCTATGCCCACAACCAGGACGGGATCATCGCCGGGGCCCAGGACCGCTGGCGTTACCTGGCCGATCGCCAGTGGGGCTGGCTGGGCACCCGGCCGATCGCCGACATCCTGGTGCGCTTCCCCCCTTTCACCGGCAGCTACGGCGTGGGCGGCCAGCAGCGCTCCCCCCTGGAGGGGTTCGAGCGGCAGCTGGCGGCGATGACGGCCCGCTACCGGCTCGGCGACGGCACCGGCGCCACCTTCGTGGGCCCGGCCAACAATTGTTCCCAGGATTCCAACCAGGCCCTGTTCGCGGCCATTCAGTTGCTGCAGGCCGAGATCCACGCAATCGGCCGGAGCGAGCTGCGCGCCTGGCAGCAGAGCGAACCGGAGCAGGCGGAGCGGCTGCGGCAGCTGCTGCGGCTGGAGCGCGCCCTGCGCCGCGCGCTGCTGCCGTTCGGGGGGCTTCGTCCCGACTGGCGGCGCCAGGTCTATGGCCTGGGTAGCAGCCTGGCAGACCGGCCGCTGCAGAACCTGGTGCGCGGCCTGGGCAGCTGGCGGGCGCTGCTGCCGCGCCTGGCCAGCGACACGGTGATGAAGGTGTTCCTGGCCCACGGCGCCTCGGCCCTCGTGCTGCGGGCCGATCAGGTGGGCGGGGAGCACCCCGAGATCGAACCCGTGGCGCCGCTCACCCTGGGCTGGTGAGGTGGGCGAGTCCTGCGGCGGGAATCCGCCCGCCCGCCAGGCCCCGATGTTTGTAAAGTCTTGTAAAGATCAGTGCCAGTTCGCCATGCCCCCCACCGCTCAGCCTGTTTCGTTGACCCGCCAATTCGCCATCGAGGCCCATGGCCGGGCGATCGATGCCTGCACCGACATCGAGGAACTGCGCCGCGCGGCCAAGAGCCTGCTGCATGCCTGGCAGCTGCAGGCCTCATTCAGTGAGGACTATGCCGCCCAGCTGCTGGGTCTCAAGCCGCGCAGCCTCTGATGGCGAACCCCCAGCCGGCACCTCAGCCAGCCCCGATCGTGCCGGTGTCGGTGTTGAACGCGGCACAGCGCCGCAAGTCTGACGAGTCGGATGACGCGCTGTTCTATGCCGAACCCCGCTTCGTGCATCACCTCGATGCGGCGTTCCGCTCTCGCCTTACGGCGCTCTATCGCGAGCGCCTGCCAGCTGGGGCGGTGCTGCTTGATCTGATGAGCAGCTGGGTCAGCCACCTTCCCGAGGAGGTGACCTACGCCGAGGTGCTCGGCCATGGCCTCAATACGGCGGAGCTGCAGGCCAATCCCCGGCTGAACAGTCACTGGGTGCAGGATCTCAACCGCCAGCCAGCCCCTGCTTGAACTGGACGACGGGCGCCTGGATACGGCGCTGATCGTGGCGGGCTGGCAGTACCTGCAGCAGCCCGAGGCGGTGGCTGCGGAACTGCTGCGCGTGCTGCGGCCCGGCGGGCAGCTGATCGTGGCCTTCTCCAACCGCATGTTCGCCCAGAAGGCCTCCCGGGTCTGGCTGGAGGGCTCCGATCACGACCACCTCGAGCTGGTGGCCCGGGTACTGCTGGC
>CAIRWM010000116.1 GCA_903882285.1 uncultured cyanobacterium | reverse complement strand
CACCCAGATCACCGGCGTCACATCGACGCCGCCGATCGGCTGGATCAGGCGGCGGGTGAAGGCCAGCAGCGGCTCCGTGGGGGCTCCGATCAGGCGCATCGGCCCCTGGCTGAGGTCGACCTGGGGATACCAGGTCAGCACAATCCGGAACAGAAACAGCAGGGTCCAGCCCCCCAGCAGCAGGCCCAGCCCGAGGTGCACGAGGGGAAGCGGCGCCAGCGCAGGCAGGGGAGATGCCGTCACAAAGCTCTAAGCGAGTAGGGCAGGATCGTAGGAAGCCGACGTCACTGCTTAGGATCCCAGCGAGCTGTCGCACCGGTCGCGCACCATGACCCCCTCCCTCGCCAACTTCCTCAACAGCCTGCTTTTGGGCGCGGTGATCGTGGTGGTGCCCATCTCGATCGCCCTCTTCTTCATCAGCCAGAACGACCAGCTCGATCGGCGCCTCTGATCCAGGGCTCAACTCGGGAGCCAGGCTCAAGAGCTGATCAGGGGATCCGCTCGGCCAGAGCCCTGGCCCTCACACCACAGGGTTGCCTAGAGTGATGGAACGCGTCCCCGCAGAGGGCATTCACTTTGGTCAACGCCAGCCTCAACTGGGCCAGCATCGTCGGCATCGTGCTGGCCGTTGGTGGAGCTTTCCTCTATTTCATGAGGAACTTCAAGCCGGCTCTGGCCCGCGATTACGACGTTTTCTTCGCCGCCGTCGGCCTGCTCTGCGGCGGCATTCTCTTTTTCCAGGGCTGGCGCCTCGACCCGATCCTGCAGTTCGGCCAGTTCCTTCTGGCCGGCACCACGGTCTTCTTCGCCTATGAGAGCGTGCGGCTGCGCGGCGTGACGACGGAGCAGGCGCGCCGCTCCTCCTACTTCGACGATGAGGAGCCTGCCCCCTTCCGTCCCCGGGGTGGACTGGGCGGCGGCCGCGACTGGGACCGGGACAGCGACCGCTTTGACGAACCCGAACCGATCCGGCGTCGCATCCCCTCCCGCGAGGCGGACGACGATGATCTCTACCGTCCCCGTCGTCCCGCCAGCCGGGCAGCCATCCCCGAGCGGGCCGCCAGCCGTCGGCCCGAGTCCGGCGACTGGGAGGCGACTCCAACACGTGAGTCAGGCGCAGCGCGCCCCGAACGGAGCAGCGGCCGTGGCAGCGACTGGAGCTCGGCACGGGGGGCTGAACCCAGCGCCCCCAGCCGCTATAGCGCCGGCGGAGCCCGCCCCGCCAGCCAGGATTTCGGCACCCGCCGCCGCGAGCGCGAGGCCGGTGCCGAGGTGCGTCGCGGCAGCCGCCCCGTCGCCAGTGCGGAAGGCATGCCCCGCTCCAGCCGGCGCCCTGGAACGGGCGAAGTCGGCGCGCTGGGCGTTGCGCCCAGCGGCGCCCCCGCCGGAATCCCCCAGGGATCCCCGATCCGGACCAGCAGCCGCATCCCTCAGGAGAGCGGCCCCGGTGAGCGAGGCTCCGGGGAACGCGGCCCCGGCGGGGTCAGCGACGCCGACTTTGCCCCGATCGACCGAGGCGGCTCTCCTCGTGCGAGCACTTCGCCCAGGGATTCGGCCTCGCCGCGGGATAACAGTTCCCGCTTCGACGACTGAGCCAGCCCTGACCTCCGCCTCTCACCGCCCGCTGGCCCAGCTGCTCACCATGCTGCTGCTCGGGCTCATCTGCAGCGGCTGCGGCAGCGGGAGCTGGGGACGTCGCAGTGCCTCTCCGATCGGCCTGGGAAGCAGCAACCGCCAGGACCCCAGCCTCAGCGGTAACGGCCGGCTGCTGGCCAGCGTGGTGGAGCGGGGCGGCCGCGACACGGTGGTGTTGCAGGAGCAACCCTCCGGACGGCTGGTGCCCATGCGCCACCTGCAGCGCCACCAGCCCCACCGCTCCCCGTCGCTGAGCTGGAACGGCCGCTACCTGGCGGTGCTGGTGCAGCAGGGATCCCGCCGCCTGGCCGTGATCGAGGACCGGGCCACGGGCGCGCTGCAACGCCTGCCCCTGCCCGGCGACATGGAGCCGGAGCGCCTCAGCCTCTCCCCCGATGGCCGGCAGCTGGCCATCGAAGTGCTGCGGGGCGGGCGATCCCGAGTGCAGCTCTTCGACCTCTCCGGCCGGCTCGAACCCGACCTGCCCGCTGGCCTGGCGGCCAGGGGCGGGGGCGTGCCGGAGAGCCCGCCATGAGCCGGTGGCAGCGGCGGCGCCGCCACGCTCTGATGGGGCTGGGGCTGCTGGCCGGCGGCCTCGCCCTTGGCCTGGGCGGATGCCTGGGGGAGATGCCGGTGCCGATGGCAGGCCTGGACCGCCAGCTGGAGCAGGCGGGCAACAGCCAAGCCCCGGCCCTCTCCCAGGACTGGCTGGCCCTGATCGGTGGCCGCGGCGGCCGCGACCAAGTGCTGCTGATCGACCTGCGTTCACGCCTGCCGGTGCCGTTACCAGGCCTGAACCGGACCGATGCGCAGCCGCTGAGCGTGGCGGTCGATGGGAGCGGCGAGAGGCTGGCCCTGGTGCGCCAATTGGAGGGCCGTACCGAACTGGTGCTCTACCGCCGCGCGTTGATGAGTGTCGAGCCGATCGCCATGCAGCCCGCCGGCGTGCCCAGGCGGGTGAGTCTGCGGGCCGATGGCCGCGAACTGGCCGTGGAGGTGAGCCGCGGAGGGTTGTGGCAGGTGGATCTGATCCAGCTGCCCTGAGCGCCGCCCCTGAACTCAGACCCTGGGCCCAGGCTTCAGGGCACCAGCCCGGCCCAGTGCAGAAAGGTGTCGCCGCTGAGGGCTTCGATCAGCAGCACCGCCGTAAAGCCGATCATGGCGAAGCGACCATTGACCCGCTCGGCGTAGGTGCTCCAGCCGAAGGCGGGCACCTCGCCGGTGGTGGCACTGGTGGCCTTGGGCTCGGGAGAATGGTCGGCGAACTCGCTCATCGGTTCAGACGGTCTGGCCAAAGGTATAGCCGGCCGCCGGCAGCAGCCGCCAGGCACCGCTGCCGTCCAGCTCCAGCACCGTGTCGTGATAGTCCTTCAGGGTGGGGCGATGGCCCACGCTGACGAAGGCCATGTCGCGCTGCACCAGCAACTCATAGAGGCGCTTCTCCGTGCCGACATCGAGGGCACTGGTGGCCTCATCGAGCACCACGAAGCGGGGGGAGTTGAGCAGCAGCCGGGCGAAGGCCAGGCGCTGCTGCTCCCCGAGCGACAGCAGCCGCGGCCAGTCCTGCTTGATGTCGAGATCGGGGTAGCGGCGCACCAGCTCGGGCAGCCGCACCTCCTCGAGCACGTGGCGCAGCTGGGCATCACTGAAGCGATCGGTGGCCTGCGGATAGCAGAGCTGCTCCCGCAGGCTGCCGAGCAGCATGTAGGGCTTCTGGGGGATGAACATCAGTTCGCCGACCGGCGGCCGCTGCACCGTGCCCGCCGCCGCCGGCCAGAGGCCGCTCACCAGCCGCAGGAAGGACGTCTTGCCGCAGCCGGAGGGGCCCACCACCAGCAGGCGCTGGTTAGCGGCCACCTCGAGGCTGAGGTCGCGGATCAGGGTGCGCTGACTGCGCGGAGGGGTGAGATCCACATGACTCACCAGAATCGCTTCGGGCCGCACGGCAGCCGCCGAAGCCTGGGCCAGCTCGGCCGAGGCCACGTCGCCGCTGATCGCCTCCACCTTGCCCTGGAAGCCCTCAAGTCGGCTGATGGAGGCGGAGAAGGCTGCCAGGCGATCGATGTTGTTGACGATGTAGCTCACCGAGAACAGCACCTGGGAAAAGGCGATGCTGGCCTGACCAAACACACCGAAATCCACCTGTTTGGCAAAGTAGATGGGCGCAATCACCAGCCAGGGCAGGAAGCGTGAGAAGTAGTCATAGGAGCGCTGGATCACGCTGATCAGCGCTTCCCAGACGATCAGCTTGTTGTAGTTACGGATCGCACCATCCAAGCGGCGCTCGCCCTCCTTGCGCTCCTGATCCTCACCGCGATAGAAAGCGATCGATTCGGCATTATCGCGGATGTGGACGAGGCCATAACGGAAATCGGCCTCGAGCTTGAGCTGCTGGTAGTTGAGGTTCACCAGCTTGCGGCTGGCAAAGATGATCAGGGCTGTGCCGCCCAGCGAATAGGCAAGCAGCCACCAGGCAAGGGTGGCATTGATACTCCACAGCACGATGATGAAACTGACGAAGGTGAGGAGCGCCGAAAGGATCTCCACCGTCACACTGAGACTGGTGGCCGTGAAGCTGGCCGCGTCCTGGGAGATTCGCTGGTCAGGATTATCAATTTCCTCGACTGATTCATCGTTGGGGTTTAGAACGTAGTAAGCGCGGTTGGTCAGGTAGCGGCCCAGCATCCGGCCGCTGAGCCACTCACGCCACATCAAGCCCAGCTTGGGGATCAGATAGCTCTGGATCGCCCGGATCGGTAGCGCCAGAACGAGGCAGAAGGCATAGATGGCAACGATCTTCCAGAACTCCTCGGCCTTGTAGGCCACCAGAGCGTTCTCGATGTTGCGGGCGACATAGCTGATGCCGACGTTGATGCCGTTGATCACCAGGATCAGCAGCGTGATCACACCGAGCAGCAGCCAGGGCAGCCAGCGCCCCTGGCGCAGCTTGCCGCGGAAGGCGCCGAAGCAGAGCAGCCCAGCGGCGAAGAGCACCATCACCACCTTGCCGATCGGACCGGCCCAGATCCCGGCGACCTGCTCCGGCACCCCTGGCAGGAAGCGAGCCTGGAGCTCGGGAATCCAGGCGCCACTGGCGGCCACCGCGGCGGTCAGCAGCAACAGCGTGAACCCCACCACCACCGCCAGCAGGGCGACCACCAGCAGCAGGAACTGTCCCGAGCTCGCGCCATTGTCCAGGGGCAGAAAATAGGGCTGGGCCAGCCGCTGCAGCTTGCCCAGCTGGTCGCGGAACGCCTTCAGAGGGGTCATGGGAAGACTCGGATACAGGCATTGTCGCCGCTGCCCCGCCGGGGCCGCGGCGCAGCGCGCACGGCCCTGGGCCCTGGGGGCGCCCTGGGGGCGAAGGCTTGCCCTGGAGGGGCTCAGCCCGGCGGCCAGGCAAGCGGACGGCCGCCGATCACGTGCAGGTGCAGGTGGAAGACGGTCTGGCCCGCCTCGCCACCGGTATTGATCACAGTGCGCCAGTCGCTCAGGCCCTCCTGGTGCGCCACCCTGGCGGCCACGAGCAGCAGATGGCCCAGCAGGGCCTCATGCTCATGGCCCGCGTCGGAGAGCCTGGCGATCGACTGGCGGGGAATCACCAGCACGTGCACCGGCGCCTGGGGGGCCACATCGCGGAAGGCGAGACAATGCTCATCGCTGTAGAGCGCATCACAGGGAATCTCACCGCGCAGGATGCGGCCGAAGATCGTGTCGCCGCTGGCGGACGCAGCGCTGGACTCGCTGGACATGAGAGCTGCAGGGCCGCTGGCGCGGGGCGATGGGACAGGCGGTGGCACTGAGCGGACAGCGATCCCACCAGAGCGATGTTGGCACGGTGCAGCAGCGCCACTCTCTGCGGTCTTGAGGCCCACGAGGTGACAGTGGAGGTGGACATTGCCCCGGGACTGCCGGGCCTGCGACTGGTGGGGCTCCCCGACGCGGCGGTGCAGGAGGCCAGGGAGCGGGTGCGCTCAGCCCTGCGCCACAGCGGCCTGCGGGTGCCGCTGACCCGGGTGGTGGTCAACCTTGCTCCGGCCAACCTGCGCAAAGCGGGGCCAGGCTTCGATCTGCCGATCGCCCTCGGCCTACTGCTGGCCAGCGGCCAGCTGGAGCCCTCCCGGCTGGCGGGGGTCTGGAGTGGCGCTGAACTGGGACTCGATGGCCGGCTGCGGCCGATCCGCGGCGTGCTGGCGTTGGCCCTGGCCGCGCGCCAGGCAGGAGCCCGGGCCCTACTCGTGCCCGCCGCCAATGCCGCCGAAGCGGCCCTGGTGGAGGGGCTGCAGGTCTGGGGGGCCGAGGACCTGACTCAGGCGCTGGCGATCCTGCAGCACCCCGAACGGGCGCCGGCGCTTCGCCGCAGGGCGGCCGAGCCCGGTGGCGTCGAGGGCGACCTGGCCGAGGTGCGCGGGCAAGCCCATGGGCGCCGCGCCCTGGAGATCGCCGCTGCCGGTGCCCATCACCTGTTGCTGGTGGGGCCACCAGGCAGCGGTAAGACGATGCTGGCCCGGCGACTGGCTGGCCTGCTACCGCCCCTGCAGCGGCAGGAGGCCCTTGAACTCACCCAACTGCACTCGGTGGCCGGCCTGCTGCCGGAGGGCGGCGCTCTGGTGGAGCGGCGTCCCTTTCGCAGTCCGCACCACAGCTGTTCAGGCGCCGCCCTGATCGGTGGCGGCAGCATGCCGCTGCCGGGGGAACTCAGCCTGGCCCATCACGGCGTGCTGTTTCTCGATGAACTGGCCGAATTCCGCCGCGAGGTGCTTGAACTCCTGCGCCAGCCGCTGGAGGAGGGCACCGTGACGATCAGCCGCACCCGCCAGCGCTGCCTCTTCCCCTGCCGGATCACCCTGGTGGCCGCCACCAATCCCTGCCCCTGCGGCCATTTCGGCGATCCGACCACTGTGTGCAGCTGCGGCGAAGCGGGGCGCCGCCGTTACTGGAGCCACCTCTCCGGCCCCCTGCTCGACCGCCTCGACCTGCAGGTGGCGATGCGCCGCCCCGAGCCTCGCGACCTGGCCCAGGGGCTGGAAGCGCCAACCGGCAGCGGCAGTCCCGCGCCGGAAGCCAGTGCCGTGGTGGCCGAGCGGGTCCGGCGGGCACGCCGCCGCATGGAGAGGCGCAATCCAGGCGGCTGCAGCAACGGTCTGCTGGAGGGCCACCAACTCACGGGCGCCCTACAACTCGACATGGCAGCCCTGGCGCTGTGGGAGCGGGCCCTGGAGCAGCGGCGGCTGTCGGCCCGCAGTGGGCTTCGGCTGCTGCGGGTGGCTCGCACCATCGCCGATCTGGCGGGTGAGGAGGCGGTGAGGGCCGGGGCGATTGCCGAGGCCCTCACCTTCCGCAGCTTTGATCTGGTGGGGGCAAACGGTGGGGACTGAGCCCACTCACCCCAGCCGGTCAGTGGCGGCGGTGGGGACGATCGACGTAGGGCTGCACACCCACCAGGGGCGGCATAGGAGAAGAGGCGCTGTGGGCACCGAAGGCGTAGCTGATGGCCTCAGCCAGCCAGCGGCCGAAAGCGGCGGTGGCCTGATCGGATGCGTGAAGCATTCCCATGGGACGGGCAGGCGAGGACCTCACCAGCATGGGTCAGGCAACTGGCCCAGGGGAACAGGTAGAAGCACCGATCAGCGACGGCGGCGGCGCTGCTGGGCCTTGCGCTTGTACTTCTCGGTGGGGGTCTCGTGGTGCCGCAGGCGCTTCAGATCCGCGAAGATGCCGGCCTTGGACACCTGGCGCTTGAAGCGACGCAGTGCCGATTCGATGCCTTCGTTTTCGCCGACTGTTACCTGGGTCATGAAGTGCTGCTGAGACGTGCGCAGCCGGCCAGACTAGCAAGGTGGGGGGCCGGCCACTCAGCGCGGCTGCGATGGGGCGGCAAGGAGCACCGGCGGAGCCGGGACAGCCGGAGCTGCCACCGCAGCGTTCGGAGCGGCGGGCGCTATGGCGGCACCGGCCTGGCCGACCTGGGAGGGCAAGCTGTCGGCGTAGACGTAGAGGTGGCCTAGGTTGCGGCCGCGGAACTGGCGCCGCATCAGCCGCCAGCCCGGCTCCAGCTCGAGCTTGAGGAAGCCGTTGGCCTTGCCGCCGGCCCGGGCGACGACCATCTCCGGCCCGGCGCCGCTCTTGGTGGGCAGGGCCACCAAGAGCGCATCGCTGCCGCTGTTGCGCACCAGCAGGCGGTAGCTGGTGGCCAGGTCACTGCCACCGATGCGCAGGGAGTAGCCGTTGGCATCGATGTAGCGGCTGCAGATCCCGGTGAAGTCAAAGGTGGACAGAAGCGGGTTGACGGCAGCGGGCCTGCCCTCGCCGACGGCGAAGCAGGCACGGCGGTCGTTGACCTGCTCGTAGATGTTGAGCTGGGCCCGGGGGCCGCTGCCGATTGGCGCCGCCACCAGCACGAAGCGCTGGGGCATCACCTCGGCGGCGGCAAACAGGGCCTGGGCAGCGGCGGGTTGGGCCGTGACCCCGGGCAGGGCCGTGGCCGCCGGCAGGACCAGGGTGGCGGCCAGGAGCGCCCGGAAGCCACGGGGCAGGGGACGGCTGGATGTCGGCTCGATCAACACGGCGCGCGGCTCGGGAAGGGCAGTCTGGGGATCGTATGCAGCCCATCGACAGGGCACCAGGGGGCCTGGCCCAATCGCTGCGCCGGACGACAGGCTGCTTCTCAGGCCGGTCTGTTGATGCGGATCGCCACCAGCAGGGCCATCAGGGTGCCCGGCAGGCTGCCCGCCAGGATCCAGCGGGTGGTCTGCAGGCCGAGGTCGGGGTCGCCATAGGCGAGTTCGAACACCGAGCCAGTGGCGGCGATGCCAAGGACACAGGCCAGGGCGAGGAACAGCCCGGCCAGGGGTTTCATCGGCATGGCACTCAGCGGATCGAGAGGACGTGCTGGCGCTCGAAGCCCTGCTGCTGCAGCCCTTCATTGAGGCTGAGTTCGTCGGTGACGCGATCCACGAACAGCACCCCCTGCAGATGGTCCATCTCGTGCTGGATGCAGCGGGCCAGCAAGCCGTCGGCCTTGAGGCGACGGGGGCGCCCATTCTCATCGCGGAAGTTCACCTCAATGGTGGAGGGACGCACCACATCCAGGTAGACCTTGGGGATGCTGAGGCAGCCCTCCTCATAGGTATTAAGCGAGGCGCCAGTGGCGGTGATCTCCGGGTTGATCAGCACCAGCGGCGGGGTGGCGGCCTCGTCGATGTCGAGATCGATCACCAGGATCTGCTTGGGCACGCCCACCTGGGGTGCTGCCAACCCGATGCCGCGGGCGGCGTACATGCTGCGCAGCATGTCGCGGGCTAGGTCGCGGGTGGCCTCATCGATCTTGCTAACCCGCCGGGCTTCACGGCGGAGTTCGCGGGCACCGAGCGTGTGGATCGTGAGCGGCGGCTGATCCAGCGGCTCCTTCGGCACCTGGACGGTGCGACTGCCCTGCTCCGCCGTGCGAGCCATCTGGGCAAAGCTGCGGGCCAAGAGATCCCTGAAAACGTCGCAGTTCATTGTAGGAGCTGGCACAGGGAGGCAGGCGTGACGGGGCAAGCGCGGACGGGGCGACAGCAGCGGCTGGCGCCACTGGCGGCCAGGCAGGTGGTGGGCCGCAGTCCGGTGCTGAAGGAGCCGAAGCTGGTGGGCTCCCGACTCTTCTGGCTGGAGCAGCGGCCCAGCGAACAGGGGCGCACCACGCTGCTGATGCGCCCGGGTGTCGGAGAGCCACCGATCGAGCTCACCCCGAACCCGGCCGACCTGCGCAGCCGGGTGCATGCCTACGGCGGCGGGGTCTATGCGGTGGAGGGCGACACGCTGGTGTATCTCGACGACCGCGATCGCTGCCTCTGGAGCCTGGAGCTGCCGGCCACCACCGCTGCGGCCTCCGAGCCGGCCGCGCTCCCCGCCGCCCAGCCCCGACGGCTGTGCGAACCGGCCGATCCCGGCCCCCCCCGCGCCTTCGCCGATGGCCTGATCGACCCGCGGCTGGGGCGCTGGATCGGCGTGATGGAACAGGACGGCCGCGACCAGCTGGTGGCCGTGCCCCTGGCCGGCGGCGAGCCCCAGCTGTTGCACGCCCCCGCCGACTTCTGCGGCTACGCCGTGCTGGCCCCCGGCGGGCGGCAGCTGGCCTGGGTGGAGTGGCAGCAGCCGTCCATGCCCTGGGAGCGCAGCCAGTTGTGGCTGGGCCAGCTCGACGACGACGGCCGCCTCCGCCAGGCTCGCGTCATCGCGGGCTCGGGGGGCGGCGATGCGGTGGGGGTCTCGGTGTTCCAGCCCCTCTGGGCCGGCGCCGACCTGGTGGTGGCCAATGACCACAGCGGCTGGTGGAACCTGGAGCGGCTGGAGGCAGCCGAAACGCTGGCACCGGAAGACCAGGCGACCTGGCAGCCGCTGCTGCCGATGGCCGCCGAGTTCGCCCTGCCCCAGTGGGTCTACGGCCTGCGCACCACGGCCTGGGATGGCCGGCAGCTGGTGGCGGCGGCCTGTCGGGAAGGGCGCTGGGAGCTGGGCCGCCTGGAGCCGGAGGGCCAGCGGCTCCGCTGGCAGCCGCTGGCCGTTCCCTTCGAGGATCTGGCCGGCCTCGACGCCCACCACGGCCGGGTGGTGGCGATCGCCGCCTCGGCGACCGAGGGACCCGGCCTACTGGAGCTGAGCCTCGGCGATGGAACTGAGCCCCTGCACTGGCGCCACACCCCGGCCAGCCCCGCCCCTCTGCCCGCCACCTGGCCCGCGGAGGCGATCAGCCGCCCCCAACAGCTGGCCTTCAGCGGCCATGGCGACCAGCCGGCCCACGCCTGGTTCTACCCGCCGGCCGGCGGGGCCCATCCCCAGGCCCCGCTGCTGGTGAAAGGGCACAGCGGTCCCACCGGCATGGCCCGCACCGGTCTGAGTCCGGCGATCCAGTTCTGGACCAGCCGGGGCTGGGGGGTGGTGGATGTGAACTACGGCGGCTCCACCGGCTTCGGCCGGGCCTACCGCGAACGGCTCGACGGCCAGTGGGGCGTGGTGGATGTGGCCGACTGCACCGCCGCCGCCCGGGCCGTGGTTGCAGCGGGCTGGGCCAGCGCCGAGCGGATCGCCATGGAGGGGGGCAGCGCCGCGGGATTCACGGTGCTGGAGGCCCTCGCCAGCGGCGACACGATCCGGGCCGGCGCCTGCCGCTACCCCGTCACCGACCTCACAGCCCTGGCGCAGGGGGAACACCGCTTCGAGGCCCGCTACTGCGACACCCTGGTGGGGCCCTGGCCCGCAGCGGCGGCGACTTACCAGGCACGCTCGCCGATGCAGCATGTCGATCGCCTGCACGCCCCGGTGATCCTGTTCCACGGCCTCGACGACCGGGTGGTGCCGCCGGAGCAGAGCGAACGGCTCGCCCTGGCACTCGGCGAGCACGGCGTGCCCGTCCAACTGCATCTGCTGCCTGGGGAAGGACACGGCTTCCGCTCCCAGGAGGTGCAGCAGCGCGTACTGGAGGCCACCGAAGCCTTCTTCCGCCATCACTTCAGCCTCCAGGAGCCCAGCGCATGACGGCCACCCCCTGGCTGAACTCCCTGGGGGCCCAGGCCGCCACCGTGCTGCCGGTCCTGGCCCTGGCCGCCGGGCTGCTGGTCGCCCTGCTGACGCTCGGCACCGTCCTGGCCCGTTCGCTGGGGGTGCATCAGTGGGGCATTCCCGAGGCGCTGATCGGCGGCGGACTGGGCCTGCTGATCGCCCCGGAGGGCCTGCTGCCGCTGATCCCCCAGGCGGTGATCGACCTGTGGAACCAGCTGCCGCTGATCCTGCTGACCCTGGTGTTCGGCACCCTGCTGGTGGGCAAGCCCCTGCCCAGGCCCGGCGGCCTGTGGCGGCCGCTCTCGGCCCAGGTGCTGCTGGCCCTCAGCTTCGCCTTCGGTCAGTACGTGGTGGCGGGGCTAGCGGTGCTGCTGGTGCTGCAGCCCCTGCTCGGTGTGGCCCCGGCGATGGCCTGCCTGATCGAGGTGGCCTACGAAGGCGGCCACGGCTCGGCCGCCGCCATGGGGCCGATCTACGAAAGCCTCGGGGTGGAGGGCGGCACCGCCCTGGGGCTGGCGATGGCCACGGTGGGGCTGCTCAGCTCCACGCTCGTGGGGGGGCTGGTGGTGGTGGCGGCGCGCCGCTTCGGCTGGCTGGCACCCGGCGAGCCCCTGACCCTGACGGCCGCGGCCCCTGCCGCAGTCGATGGGGACGCGGCTCCGGCGGGCCTGGCGGTGTGGGCGGTGAACCTGGCGCTGGCGGGCCTCGGGGTGGCGATCGGCGTGGTGCTGCTGAGCCTGTTGCAGCTGGTGGCGGCGCGCGTGGGCGGCGGCTTCGCCGTAGTGATCGATCTGCTGCCGGTGTTCCCCCTCGCCCTGATCGGCTCACTGCTGGTGCGGCTGGTGCTGGAGACCACCGGCCAGGCCCACAGGGCCTCGAAACAGGTGCAGAGCCGGCTCGGCACCCTCTCCGCCGACCTGCTGATCGTGGCGGCCACGGCCTGCCTCGACCTGTCCCTGCTGGTGCGCGACTGGCTACCGCTGGCGGTGCTGGCGGCGGTGGGGCTGATCTGGAACCTGGCGGTGCTGCTGCTGCTGTCCCGCCGCTTCCTGCCGACCCCTTGGTTTGAGCGGGGAATCCTGGAGTTCGGCCAGGCCACGGGGGTGGCGGCCAGCGGCCTGCTGTTGCTCAACATGGCCGACCCGGACGACCGGGGAGACGCCCTCACCCCCTTCTCGATCAAACAGCTGCTGCTGCAGCCCCTGATCGCCGGCGGCGTGATCACGGTGGTGGCCCCGCTGGCGGTGAACAGCTGGGGACTCCCGGCCTGGACGGGGCTATGCACGGCCCTGGTGGTGCTCTGGATCGGACTGGGCCTGTGGCTGGGCCGGGCCCGCTGACGTGCTCGGAGGGATCACCAGCCAAGCAAGACTTTCGTAGCGATGGTGACCACGACACCGAGGCATGGGACTCAAAGTGAATAAGCGGATGCATTCCTAGGGTTCCGATCGTTCTGTAACGACAGGTCATCGCGACATGTCCGACTGGAAAGATGCCTGGTCCAAGAGGAATCCACCGGGACAACCGGTGACACGGAGGGATAAAAACCCGGGAGGCCGCCCCTTTCCCATTCCTCCGAGTCGATGTCATTGTCATCCGACGCCTTTGAACGTCTGCATCCAAGCGAAGGACAGCGGGCTCTGGAAAAAGAGCGCGCCCTGCCGCTGACTGGCTGGCAGCAGGAAATCGAGCAGGCCCACCGCTACGGACTGGAAGCGGCCGAAAGCATCGTCGATCGCCGCATCTCCACCTTCTCTCGCGGTGAACTGCCGCACTACGCAGGCATCAATACCTTCATGAAGGCGCCCTACATCGAGGATGTGAACCGCGTCGGCGAATTCGATGTGGCCATCCTGGGCGTGCCCCATGACAGTGGCACCACCTACCGGCCCGGTACCCGCTTCGGCCCCCAGGGAATCCGACGCATTTCTGCCCTCTATACCCCCTACAACTATGAGATGGGGGTTGATCTACGTGAACAGATTACCCTCTGCGATGTCGGCGACATCTTCACGATTCCAGCCAACAACGAGAAGAGCTTTGATCAGATTTCCAAGGGTGTGGCTCACGTCTTCTCCAGCGGTGCTTTCCCGATCATCCTCGGCGGCGATCACTCCATCGGCTTCCCGACCGTGCGGGGCGTGTGCCGACACCTGGGCGATAAGAAGGTGGGCATCATTCACTTCGATCGCCATGTCGACACGCAGGAGATCGATCTCGACGAACGGATGCATACCTGCCCATGGTTCCATGCCACCAATATGGCCAATGCTCCCGCCACCAATCTTGTGCAACTGGGTATCGGTGGCTGGCAGGTGCCTCGCGAAGGGGTGAAGGTGTGCCGCGAGCGGGGCACCAACGTGCTCACCGTCACCGACATCTGCGAGATGGGACTGGAGGCGGCAGCCAAATTCGCCATCGAGCGGGCCACCGATGGCACTGACTGCGTCTACATCTCCTTCGACATCGACTGCATCGATGCCGGTTTCGTACCCGGCACCGGCTGGCCCGAGCCCGGTGGTCTGCTGCCGCGCGAAGCCCTCAAGCTGCTTGAACTGATTGTGCGCAATGTGCCTGTCTGTGGGCTTGAGGTGGTGGAAGTTTCACCCCCCTACGACATCAGTGACATGACTTCCCTGATGGCCACGCGCGTCATCTGCGACACCATGGCACACCTGGTGGTGAGTGGACAACTGCCACGCCGATCGATGCCGTCGTGGATCAGTCGCGAGGCCGACATGAATGTTGATCAGAAGTGGAGGTAGGTCATGCACGAAGTCGACATGACCCGCTGCCTGCTGCTGTCGATGCAGGAATGGCGCCAACGGCACGCTCCCTCCGTGCCGACGGTGCGCACCGTTCATCTGCAGGTGGGTGACTTCACCTGTGTGGAGCCGGAACAGCTGAGCATCACCTGGGGGGTAGCCACCGCGGACAGCTGGCTGCAGGGCTCGCGCCTGGCGATCGAGCCAGTGCCGCTGGTGGGGCGCTGCCTCGCCTGCGGAGGCAGCTACTCCCCCTCCGCCGCAGCGGGCTACCGCTCCCCCTGCTGCAACCGGCCGATGGAGGAGATCGTCAGCGGCCGCGAACTGCGCATCCGCTCGGTCGACTACGAGCTTCGTGCCAGCGAGACCACGGCTCCGAATGCCCCCAAACCGGACCCCAACCCGGACCCCAGCCCCACCCCCTCCCAGTCCGCCGTTCCGTCCGCCGTTCCCCTGCGCACCTGATCGCCATGCACATGCCACTGGAAGACAGCCTCGGCCTCAATCTGCTGGCGGCCAACCAGCACCGGGCCGAGCACAACCGCGCCCACTTCGATGCCTGGGATCTGCTCTGCCTCAACGTGATGAGCAGCCCAGGGGCGGGCAAGACCTCCCTGCTCGAGCGCACCCTCTCCCAACTGGCCGACGACTTCGCCATGGCGGTGCTGGAGGGCGACATGACCACCCAGCTCGATGCCGAACGCCTCGAAGCGGTGGGGGTCCCGGTGGTGCCGATCACCACCGGGAGGGCCTGCCACCTCGATGCCGCGATGGTGAGCGGCGGCCTGCGCCTGCTTCAGCAACGGCTGGATCCGGCCGACCTCGATCTGCTGTGGGTGGAGAACGTCGGCAACCTCGTCTGCCCCGCCGAATTCGAGGTGGGCGAACACCGCAAGGTGGCCCTGCTCAGCGTCACCGAAGGGGACGACAAACCCCTCAAGTACCCCGTGATGTTCCGGGAGGCTGACTGCGTGTTGATCACGAAGGTGGATCTGCTGCCCTACCTGCCGGTGGACGTTGAGCGCATCGCCGCGCACATCCATCAGGTCAACCCCCACTGCAGCGTGATCCAGGTGTCCGCCAGCCGCGGCGACGGACTCGACGCCTGGCACGACTGGCTTCGACAGCAGCGGACAGCTCAACAGTCCCGCTCGTTGGTGGTGGCGTGATGGGCAGTCTCGCCAGCCCATCCCCCCACCCCGGAGCCACCACCCTGCGGCAGGAGCTGAGTGGCCGCGGTGTGCGCTTCGCCCTGGCGAGCTTCGTCGACCTGCACGGCGTCTGCAAGGCCAAAGCGGTGCCGATCGAGCACCTCGAGGCGATGCTGGCCGGTTCTGAGCTATTCACCGGCGCGGCCCTCGACGGCGTCCCGCAGGATGTCAGCGACGACGAGGTGGCCACCCTGCCGGACCCCGCCTCGGCCACGGTGCTGCCCTGGCGGCATGACACCGTCTGGATGGCCAGCAATCTGCAGCTCAAGGGGCAGCCCTTCGAGGCCTGCAGCCGCACCATCCTTGGCCGGGTGCTGGAGCAGGCCCGGCAGCTCGGACTGCGCTTCAACCTCGGCGTCGAAACGGAGTTCTTCGTGTTGCGGCGGAACGCCGACGGCTCTCTCGCCCCGGCCAGCGCCCAGGACACCCTGGAGAAACCCTGCTACGACTTGCGCGGTCTGCTGGACAACCTCGACTGGCTCGACGAGCTGGTGGAGGCGATGAACGGGCTGGGCTGGGGTGTCTACTCCTTCGATCACGAGGACGGCAACGGCCAGTTCGAGACCGATTTCGACTACGCCAATGCCCTCGTCACGGCCGACCGCGTCACCTTCTTCCGGCTGATGGCTCGAGAGATCTGTCGCCGTCATGGGCTGATCGCCAGCTTCATGCCCAAGCCCTTCGCCGATCGCACCGGCAGCGGCGCCCACTTCAATATGTCCCTCGCCGATCTGGAAAGCGGCGCCAACCTCTTCACCCCGGACGACGGCAGCCCGGGATGGGTGAGTGAGCTGGGCCGCCAGTTCATCGCCGGCGTGCTTCGTCATGCCCCGGCGATCTGCGCGGTGATCGCCCCCACGGTCAACAGCTACAAGCGGCTGGTGGTCCAGGGGAGCATGTCTGGTTTCACCTGGGCGCCGGTGTTCATCTGCTACGGCAACAACAACCGCACCAACATGCTGCGCATCCCCGCGGCAGGCAGCCGGGTGGAGTGCCGGGCCGCCGACAGTTCCTGCAACCCCTACCTGGCCGCCGCCATGCTCCTGGCCGCCGGCCTGGAGGGCATCCGCGAGGGGCTCGATCCCGGAGAACCCAACCTCGTCAACGCCTACCAGCTCAGCCCCGAGGAGCGGCTGAGCCGCGGACTCACCACCCTGCCCCGCCACCTCGGCGACGCTATCGAGGCGTTCGCCGCCGATCCACTCGGCCGCGAGGTGTTCGGCGACGCCATGGCCGACGCCTTCATTGCTTTCAAGCGCCGGGAGTGGGCCGAGTACCACGGCACCGTCTCGCGCTGGGAGACCGAGCGCTACCTCGAGCTCTTCTGATCCCATCACCCGATGCCGCACTGATCGCCCCGGGACCCACGCCCCCCTGACACTGCCAATCCCCTCCCCAACCATGACGACCCGATCCCCCCGTTCCTCCTGCACCCGCGCCCTCACCGCCCTGCTGCTGGTCGCCCTCGGGGTAGGCGGGCTGCAGGCCTGTTCCCGCAGCGGGGGCACCGACACACCGGCACGGATCGGCTACAGCGCCTGGCCAGGCTGGATCCCCTGGAAGGTCACCGAAGACAAGGGACTGTTCAAGGCCGCAGGTGTGCCGGTGAACCTTCAGTGGTTTGACGGCTACCTCGACTCGATCAATGCCCTCAACGCCGGTCAGCTCGACTGCAACAGCCAGACCCTCAACGACACGATCAGCTCGATCGCCGGCGGCGCCGAGCTGCAGGTGGTGCTGACCAACGACAACTCCACCGGCAATGACCAGATCATCGCCGCCCCGGGCATCCGCAGCGTCGCCGATCTCAAAGGCAAGAAGGTGGCCGCCGAGGAGGGCACCGTTGATCACTACCTGCTGCTGCTGGGCCTGAAGAGGGCGGGGCTCTCGGCCAGCGACATCAGTTTCGTGCCCCTGGAAACCGGCGCGGCGGCGGCAGCATTCGCAGCCGGCAAAGTGGATGCGGTGGGTGTGTTCGCCCCCTTCACCACCCAGGCTCTGAAACGGCCCGGCAGCACCACCCTCCTCTCCTCAAAGGAGTTCCCCGGGGCCATCAGCGATCACCTGGTCTGCCGCAGCGCCTTCGTGGCGAAACATCCGGAGAAGGTGCAGCAACTGGTCGACAGCTGGTTCGCCACCCTCAAGCACATCCAGGCCCAGCCGGCCACCTCCCTGGCCATCCTCAGCAGCAGGGCCGGGGTGAGCGAGAAGGAGTACCAGGACTACGACAGCGGCACCACCATCTTCAGCCTCGAGCAGAACCGCCAGGCCTTCCGGCCAGGCAACACGATGCAGTCGTTGCCGTACGCCGCCACCCATATCAGCGGCTTCCTGCAGGAAGTGGGGCTGGCCAAGACGCCGCCGAAGCTGGAGGGCCTGCTGAACGCCCGCTTCGTCGACGCAGCGAAGTAGGGGGCTGATGGCATCCTCCCGCCTCTCCAGCTGGCGTCGCGGCGTCCTCCACCCCTGGTTCCTGGGAGTGCTGGGTGTCGCGATCGTGCTGATGCTCTGGGCTGCGATCAGCGCCACCGCCTTGGTGGACCCCCTGTTTCTGCCCAGCCCCGGCGCCGTTCTGGCGGCGGGGCAGAGCCAGGCGGCTCAGGGCCTGCTCTGGAACGACCTGGTCGCCAGCGTGGGACGGGTGTTCGGCGGCTTCGCGCTCTCGGCCGTGGTGGCCCTGCCGCTGGGTATCACCATGGGCACCAACCCGGTGATCTGCCGGCTGCTGGAGCCGCTGATGGCCCTGATCCGCTACATGCCGGCGCCAGCCTTCATCCCCCTGTTGATCATCTATTTCGGCCTGGGTGAACTGCCGAAGATCTTGTTGATCTTCATCGGCACGCTGTTCTTCAACACCCTGATGATCATGGATGCGGTGAAATTCGTTCCGCGCGAACTGATCGAGACCGCCCTTACCCTCGGCGGCCGTCAGGCCCAGGTGCTCAGGCGGGTCATCACCCCCTGCATCGCCCCTCAGGTGATCGATGCCTATCGCATCAACATGGCCTCAGCGTGGAATCTGGTGATCGTGGCCGAGCTGGTTGCGGCCAGTGAAGGGCTGGGCAAGCGCATCAGCCTGGCCCAGCGCTTCCTGCGCACCGATGAGATCTTCCTCGGCCTGATCGTGATCGGCCTCATCGGCCTGTTGATCGACCTCGGCTTCCGCCTGCTGATGCGGCGGGCCTGCTCCTGGGCCAACTGACCCCTTCCCTGCCATGCATCTCCGCGTCGACCACGTGTCCAAGAGCTTCGGTCACGGACGCCAGGCCCAGCTGGTGCTCGACGACATCAGCTTCGAGATCAAGGGCGGCGACTTCCTGGCCCTGGTGGGCAGCTCGGGCTCCGGCAAATCCACGGTGATGCGCCTGATCGCCGGCCTGGAGCGGCCGACGGCCGGCAGCATCCGCCTCGACGGCCAGCCGGTGCGCGGACCCGGCTCGGACCGCGGCATGGTGTTTCAGAAGTACAGCCTGTATCCCTGGATGACGGCAGCCGGCAACGTCGCCTTCGGCATGGAGCTGCAGGGACTGTCGCGCAGCGAGATCCGCGAGCGCACCGCCTATTTCCTCGATGTGGTGGGGCTGGCGGACGCGGCACGATGCCTGCCGCGGGAACTCTCCGGCGGTATGCAGCAGCGCATCGCCATCGCCCGTGCCCTGGCCGCCCAGCCCAAGGTGCTGCTGCTCGACGAGCCCTTCGGCGCCCTCGACCTGCAGATCCGGGAGTCGATGCAGGAGTTCCTGCACCGCCTCTGGCGCCAGACGGGACTGACGGCCCTGTTGATCACCCACGATCTGGAGGAGGCGCTGCTGCTGGCCCAGACTGTGCACATCATGGCGCCGCGACCCGGTCGCATCGTGCGCAGCGTCAGCGTGGCGCTGGAGCGCAGCACCCTGGCCCAGCTGCGGGTGTCGCCGGACTTCCTGGCCCTGCGCGAAGACCTGGCCACCTGCTTGCGCAGCCTTGATGGCGCCCTGCTCTGATCCCGACATGATCCCCCTGGCGACCACCTTCCTGCCCGCAGCCTTCTACGGCTGCGCCGCGGTCGCCCGGCAGGAATGGCGGCATTACATCGGCCGGTTCTGGCAGCCGCTGCTGCCAGTGGCAGCGCTGCCACTGGCAGGCGCCCAGGCGATCGAGCTGGCCGGCCGGTCCCTGCTGATCACCCAGGCCACCGGGCAAGGCGTGCAGGTCTTCGTGAACCGCTGTCCCCATCGCGGCGTGGCCTTTCTGCCTGAGAAAGCCGGGGCCAGACCCTGCCGCAAACTCATCTGCCCGTACCACGGCTGGACCTACGGCCTCGATGGTCGCCTGCTCGCCGCCGCCCGCGAGGCCGATTACGGCGACGGCTTCGATCGCCGCGCCTGGGACCTGGAGCCGGTGCCCTGCCAGGTGGTCGCCGGGATGATCTGGATTGCCCTCGGCCGGGAGCCGCTGCCGCTCGAGCAGCAGCTCGACCTCGTTCTGGAGGAGGCCCAGCCCCTGCTCGAGCAGCCTCGGGTGGTGCTGGGCCGCCACCGGCAGACGCTGGCCTGCAACTGGAAGATTGCCCATGACAACACCCTCGACGACTACCACGTCGCGATCGCCCACCCCGCCACGCTGCATCGCGAGCAGGGGCCGGTGCGGCTCTACCGCCATCGCCTCGGGGGCTACGCCAATCTGCTGGCCACGCCGTGGCCCTCGTCCGCCAGCGGAACGGCGGAGTTTCTCACCTTCGGCCTGCCTCCCTGGAACCATCTGCTGCTCTGGCCCGACGGTCGCCTGGCGGTGATCAGCTTCGTGCCCCAGAGCCTGACCTCCTGCCAGCTGGAGCTCTGGCTGCTCGGCGAAGCCTGCTGGCTGCCGCAGGCGGACAGGCTGCTGCAGGAGCTGCGGAGCTTCCTGGCGGAGGATCAGGCGCTGGTGGAGTCTGCCCAGCAGGGCTATGCCACCCTCGACGCCTCAGGCGATGCCAGCTTCCGGCCGGGCCCACCCCACCGGCTGGAACAGCGGATTCTGCACCACCAGGGGCTTTACACGTCGCTGATGCCGCACTGATGGGCGGGGCCTGAACTCGGGGATCCCCCTGGTCCCCCCTGCGGCAGCCCCTGGCGCAGCCAGCTGGCCATGGCGCTGTTGATCTCCAGCAGATCAGCCACGGGCTGGTTGGTGAAGGGCAGGGTGGGCATGTAGCCATCCGGACCGAACTCAGGGGTGATCGTGAGCGGTTGGCGGCCACGACGGCGCGCATCCGCCATGAACAACTGCCAGCAGCGCCGATGGGCCTCTAGGGCCTCGGCGTGTTCGGGGGCGAAGGGATGGCTCACCTGGGGCCCCTGAGCATGACCGACACGGGCATGAAGGTGATCCACCCGGGAGCTGATCGCCTGAATCGGCGCGAGGTCGGGGGTCATCAGCCGCTCGCTCAGGCAGCACCAGTGGCTGAGGTCGGCAGTGAGCCGTAGCTGGGGGAACATCTCCAGCCAGCGCTCGATCCGCCAGGGATCGGCGAGGCTGCGGGAGCGATGGGTCTCGAAGCTCACCGGCAGCCCGCTGGCCTCGGCCAACGCCAGGGCCTGCCGCCAGAAGGGCTCCTGCTCGCGCCAGCCCCAGCTGTCGCTGCCCGTGATCACGCTGACCTGAATCGGCTGCAGGGCGCGGCAGGCGCTGAAGCCCCGCTCGAGCTGCTGCAGGTGCCGCTGCGGCGAGAGCTCCAGATCCGGCACGTAGCCGTTACCGGTGACCACCTCCAGCACCAGCGCCTGGCCCGCCGCCGCCAGGGCCGCCAGGGCCGCCTCGGCGCCTTCGACCATCAGGGCCGGATGCTCCACATTGACCTCAAGGCCATCGAAGCCGTGGCGGCGGGCGCGGCTGATGGCCTGGGCCAGGCTCCCCTCAAACCCCCAGAGGCTGTGGAGAATCCGCAGCTCAGGCGGGCGGGGCTGCATCAGCACCGGCCTCCAGCAGATCGGGCTGGATATTGAGGTAAACGGCTTCCTTGAACAGGGCCTGCTTGGCCTCCCCGTCATCGCGCCGACAAGCCTCGGCGTAGCGCTGCTGCAGCGAGGCGATCAGGGTGGCGCGGCGGGGGTCGGCTTCAGCCATGCGGGGTGGCGGGGCGTCAAGAAACTCTAGGAAGGAGCCCAGCGGCGGCCAGGCTGCAACCTCAGCGCACCATCGCCGCCACGTTGCCGCCGTCCACCGTGAGCAGGGCGCCGGTGGTGCGCTCCAGGAGCGCCAGGGCCACGAAGGCTTCGGCCACATCGGAGGCGAGCACTTCCTGCCCCAACAGGTTGCCGCCCATGTAGTCGGCTTCGGAGAGCTGGCGAGCGGTGGAGCGCTCCTTGATCATGGCGTCGGTGAGCAGGCCGGAGCGGATGCGATCGGCATTGATGGCGTTGACGCGGATGCCGTGGCGCCCCTCTTCGAGGGCGTACTGCCGCATCAGGGCCAGCAGGGCGGCCTTGCTGATGCCATAGGCGCCGAAGTCGGGGCCGGGGTTGAGCGCCTGCTTGCTGATGTTGAACAGAAGCTGGCCGCCCAAGGGCGAGGGGCTGAGCTCCCCGGGGCCGGGATCCCCGGAGCTGTCCTGCAGCCGCCAGACGGCCACCGCCGCCTGGGCGACGGACTGGTGGGAGAAGAAGTTGAGCTCGAAGGAGGCGCGCAGGGCAGCGTCCTCGAGGCTGGCGATGGCGCCGGTCCAGGCGGCACCGGCGTTGCTCACCACCACATCGAGGCCGCCAAAGGCGGCGCAGACCCGCGCGATCGCGCCGCGCACCTGGGCCGCATCGGTGAGATCGCAGGCCAGGGCAAGGGCCCGTGGACTGCAGGAAGCGGCGGCGGCCGCCGCCGCGTCGGGATCGCGGTCGAGCAGGGCCAGCTCCGCCCCCTGGGCGGCGAGCGCCCGCGCCGTAGCCGCGCCGATGGCGCCACCGCCGCCGGTGACCAGCACCACCCGGCGGGCCAGAGGCTTCTCGACGGCCTTGCCGAGCTTGGCCTGCTCCAGGCTCCAGTACTCCATAGCGAAGGTGTCGGTCTCCTGCACCGGCTCGAAGCGGCCGATGCTCTCGGCCGCCAGCAGGGTGGTGGCCCAGGCCTCGCCAATGTCGGCCGTGACGGCGGCCTCGGCGGCGGAGCGCCCCACCCCGATCAGGCCCAGCCCCGGCACAGCGATCAGACGCGGCAGGGGGTCGAGCATGGTCTTGTGGCCGCCCACCCGGCCGTTCTGGCGCTCGAAATAGGCCTGGTAGTCGGCCGTATAGGCCGCCAGGGCCGCCTCGATCTGCGCCAGCGTGGGATTGGCACCGAGCACCAGCGGCCGGGCCTTGGTGCGGATCACATGGTCGGGGGTGGCGACGCCGCGGGTCGCCCAGTCGCTCAGACGGGCGTCGTCGACGACGGCGCGGGTCAGCGGGGTGTCGCGCAACGTGAGGATCCAGCGGCGCGGCGCGCCGGTGGCGACGGCGGCCCGGCCCAGGGCCCCGCGCAGCTGCGGCAGCAACGCCGCCGCGGGGATGGGGCGCTCCGGCAGGGCGATGGCGTACAGCGAGCGCTCAGCGCGGCTCAGGGCCTGCTCGGCCTGCCCCACCAGTTCGATCATCCGCCCGTAGCTCTGCTCGGCCGTGGCGCCGAAGGAGAACAGACCGTGCTGGAGCAGCACCATCCCCTCGGGATCAGCACCGGCCGCCAGCGCCGCCTCGTAGGCGGCCGCGCAGGCCTTGGCGAGGGCAAAGCCCGGCATCACGTAGGGCACCAGCACCACCCGGTCGCCGTAGACCTCACGGCAGATGGCCGCCGCCTCGGCCTGATCGGCCAGGGCCAGCAGGGCCGTGGAATGCGTGTGATCGACAAAGGTGTGCGGCAGGAAGGCATGCAGCAGCGCCTCCACCGAGGGGTTCGGCGCCGCCGGATCGAGCAGGTTCTGACGCTGGGCCGCCACCATCTCCTCGTCGCTGAGGCGTTTTAGGGCCCGCAGGGCCTGCAGCGGCTCCAGGCGCACCGCCGGATGGCCGGGGGGCTCGATCGTGGCGAGGTCCCAGCCGCTGCCCTTGACGCAGAGCACCGGGATCGACTCGCCCAGCAGGCCGGTGGCGGTGGTCTTCACCGAGGTGTTGCCGCCGCCGTGCAGCACCAACTGGGGGTCGGCCCCCAGCAACCGGGCCGAATAGGTGCGCAGGGCCAGCGCCTCGGACACCCCCTGGGCGCCGTAGCGCTCCACCGCCTCGCGGGCAGCGGCCTCCGACCAGCGGTGTTGCACGGGCATCGGCGCAGGGGAGAGCTGCCAGCGAGGCTACGAGTGGGGGCGGCTCCGCAGCCTGGGGCGCAGCGCCGACAGGATCGTGGTGCCACTACGCTTCGCTCGCAAGCCGCCGCTGCTGGGCGAGGTGGGCACCTGCCACCGCTGAGGGCCTGGCTACGGTGACGGGGAAGCGTGCGGACCCGCCCCCAGCCGGCGGTGATGGCGATGCGAACCGTGTTGTTCCTGCTCACCAACCTGTTGGTGGTGCTCACCATCTCGGTGGTGCTCAGCCTGCTGACGGCCCTGGGCCTGCTGCCGCCCGACCTGCCGCTGCTGCCCCTGCTGGTGGCGAGCTTCGTCTGGGGGGTGATGGGGGCCTGGATCTCCCTGCAGCTCTCGGCCGAGTCGGCCAAACAGATGATGGGCCTGCAGCTGGTGGGCCCGGGATCGGGCCCTGGTGGCCGTCTCCAGCGGCATCCTGACGGGCATGCCGCCCGATGAACTTGAGGCGGTGCTGGCCCACGAGCTCAGCCATGTCGGCAATGGCGACATGGTGACGATGACCCTGCTGCAGGGGTGATCAACGCCTTCGTGATGTTCCTGGCCCGGGCCGTCGCCTTCCTGCTGCCCCGAGGCTCCAGCGACGACCAGCGCCAGCCGCCTGGTGGATCGCCGCGACGGCGGTGCCCTCAACACGCTGAAGATCGCCGCCCCATCCGGCTTCGCGACGCTGTTCGCCAGCCACCCGCCCCTGGAGCGCCGCATCGAAACGCTGCGCAGCGCCCAGCTCCAGGGTGGCGCCGAGCGCGCCGCGAACGGGGCCAGCTGCTGGTGGGGCAGGTCTGGGTAGGAGCGGGCCGCGGCGAGGATGGCGGCATCCTTCCCACCCGCGTGCCCATGAGAGCCATCGTGGCCCGATCCGGCCTGCCGTGCAGCGATCCGGCTGCGCTGGAGGAGGTGGAGCTGCCGCTGCCGGATCTGCGGCCCCACGACCTGCTGGTGCGCGTCGAGGCCGTCGCGCTCAACCCCGTGGACACCAAGGTGCGCGCCGGCCTGACCAGCGGCGGCGAAGCGAGGGTGCTGGGCTGGGACCTGGCCGGCGTGGTGGAGGCGGTGGGGCCGGCCGTGACCCGCTTCCAGCCGGGCGACCGCGTGATGGCCGCCGGCGACATCAGCCGACCCGGCGCCAATGCCCAATGGCTGGCGGTGGATGAACGGATCAGCGGCAGGATGCCGCAGGGTTGTCCATTCGCCGAGGCCGCCGCCCTGCCGCTCACGGGCCTGACCGCCTGGGAGGCCCTGTTCGAGCGCCTGGGCCTCGACCCCGAGGGCGGCGATGCCGGCCGCAGCCTGCTGATCCTCGGTGGCGCCGGCGGTGTCGGCTCGATGGCCATCCAGCTGGCCCGCCGCGCCGGCCTGGTGGTGATCGCCACCGCCTCGCGGCCCGAGAGCCAGGCCTGGGTGCGTGAGCTCGGCGCCCACCACGTGCTCGACCATCAACAACCGCTGCCGCCCCAGCTGGCGGCGCTGGGGATGGCGCAGGTCGACGCCATCGCCAACGTCAGCGACACCGACGCCTACTGGCCGGTGATGGCCGAGCTGATCGCGCCCCAGGGCAGCATCGTGGCGATCGTGGGCAACCGGGAACCGCTTGATCTCAACCTGCTCAAGAGCAAGAGCGTGCGCTTCTGCTGGGAGTTCATGTTCACCCGGCCGCTGTATGGCACCGCCGACATGGGCCAGCAGGGGGCGATCCTCGATCGCCTCGCCGCCCTGGTGGAGACGGGCGAACTGCGCAGCACCGCCACAGCCGTGTGGACACCGATCAGCGCCGAGAGCCTGCGCCGCGCGCACGCCCAGCTGGAGTCGGGCCACACGATCGGCAAGCTGGTGCTGAGCGGCTGGGACTGAGGGGCTGGGACTAACGGCCGTACAACGCACCCAGCCCCGCCGCACTGGCCGGCGCCACCCCCCGCTCGGTGATCAGGCCGGTCACCAGCCGCGCCGGGGTGACATCGAAGGCGGGGTTGAAGCTGGCACTGCCGTCGGGGGTGAGCTGCACCGCGCTGATCCCCCCGGCGTCGCCGCGGCCCTGGATGTGGGTCACCTCCTCGGCGGAGCGGGCCTCGATCGGGATGCCGGCCACGCCGTCGTCGATCGTCCAGTCGATCGTGGAGGCGGGCAGGGCCACGTAGAAGGGCACGCCGTTGTCGTGGGCGGCCAGGGCCTTGAGGTAGGTGCCGATCTTGTTGCAGACATCGCCCGTTGCGGTGGTGCGATCACTGCCGACGATCACCGCATCCACCTGGCCGTGCTGCATCAGATGGCCGCCGGCGTTGTCGACGATCACGGTGTGGGGCACCCCCTCGCGGCCCAGCTCGAAGGCCGTGAGGCTGGCGCCCTGGTTGCGCGGCCGCGTTTCATCCACCCACACGTGAATCGGCATGCCGGCGCGATGCGCCTTGTAGATCGGCGCCAGGGCTGTCCCCCAGTCGACCGTGGCCAGCCAGCCGGCATTGCAGTGGGTGAGCACGTTGAAGGGCCCGTGGCGCCGCTCCGCCGGCCGGACCGCCGCCAGCTGCTGAAAGATTGCCAGCCCGTGCTCGCCGATCGCCTCGCACATCGCCACATCCTCATCGGCGATCAGGCCCGCCTCCTGCTGGGCAGCCGCGGCGCGCTGCTCCGGCGGCAGCGGCACCACCCGCTCGCGCACCCGCTCCAGGGCCCAGCGCAGGTTCACCGCCGTGGGCCGGGTGCTCAGAAGCTGCTCAAAGGCCGCCTGCAGCGCCCCGTCGCTGGGATCGGCCTGCAGGGCCAGCATCAGCCCGTAGGCCCCGGTGACGCCGATCAGCGGCGCACCGCGCACCACCATGGTGCGGATCGCCTCGGCCGCCTGCTCGAGACTGGTGAGCGAGCGGGTCGCGAAGCGATGCGGCAGCAGGGTCTGATCGATCACCCACACCGAGCGGCCGCCCTCCTCCAGGCCGATGGTGCGCCAGGGGGTGCCGTCGATGTTCATGGCTGCTGCGGTCAGCGGGATCTGCCCCTGATCATCTCGCTTCAGATCGGCCGATAGCCGAACCAATCGGGCACCTGGGCCTGGCTGAGCTGCTCAGGGTGGGGCTCCAGGTGCAGGTGCCAGCGCTCGTCGTCGAGCAGCTCGAGCTGCTCCAGCACCAGGCAGTCGTCCACGGCGGCGAGGTCATCCTTGTGCTGCTGCAGCGCATCCCGCAGCCACTGCCGCTTCGCGGCCGCCTTGGCCGCCTGGGGGGAGCGGGCCACCACCAGCCCGAAGTGGTGCTGTTCGGCCAGGGCATCGGGGCGGTAGGCGCCAAGGTTCACGAACCAGAGCCGCTCGTTCCGGGGCGCGGCCGGCTCGCGCCGCAGCTGCACGGCGTAGCCATCCACCGCCCGCACCGCCATGAAGGCATCCAGGTGCAGGCCCTCACGCCTGCCGAACCACTGCCGGCGCAACTGCGGCAGGGTGGCCTCGATCGTGAGGCCGGCCACGAAGCGCACGTCATGCAGCTCAATGTGGCAGCCGGCGACCCGGCCGCCGAGCACCACCAGCCACAGCAGGGGCGGCCCGGGCTGGGCAGGAAGCGCATCGGGAAGCGTTACGGGCGGCATGACGAGGCCGTGGGCAACAGCGGCGGCACCTGCCACGATCCCAGAAGGGGGCAGCACCGTCATGACCGCCACCCCCATCCACCAGCTGCCCCTCGACGATGGCGATGCGATGCCGGCCCTGGGACTTGGCACCTGGAAGGCACCGGCCGGAGCGGCAGGGAAGCGGTGCGCTGGGCCCTGGAGCAGGGCTACCGCCCCATGGACTGCGCCAGCATCTACGGCAATGAGGCCGGGATCGGCACCGCGCTCAGCGAGGCGATCACCACGGGCGTGGTGGACAAGGGGCTGGAGCCTCACATCGGCGTGTCGAACTTCAGGGCCGCAGCGCGGGCAATACATCCGAACCATTCAGGAACTGATGGGCCACTCGGATCTCAACACCACCATGATCTGCACCCACGCCCTATGGCGCGGCCCGATGGAAGTCATCAGCCCAGCCGCCCTGCCGTAGCAGCCGCACCATGTAGATACCGGGCCCGATAACCACTGTTAAATATGAACATAATTGCCCAAAGTGGTTGCGACAGCCAGGGTCTCGCTTGCTGGGCAGAGGTGGTTCACGGTAGGGAGCAGAGCCGGCATTGCGGTTCACGGAAACCATCCGTTTAGCGTTCGAAGGATCAACAAATCAGGCCAAGTCCATCTCTATGAGTGCACCATCTTCATCTCATTTCGATCGTGGTTTCGGCCCTATCCGCATACTTCTCATGGCAAGGTGAATCAATCATGCGAGCCTATGTTATTGAGTCTCTGAGGTACCCCTTCACTCCTTTGTAACATGATGAACACATCTTATGCGGATCCGCCTAAGATGCACCAGCGCTGGCCCTTGAACCATGAGGCCCATTGTGGCGCAGTGCTTCTGTCGCCTGTCAGCCGGGCGAGTGCTGCGACTTAGGCGGATAGCTGGGGTTTTCAGTGCGATTTAGGCGGATCCGCCCAAATAGTTGTTGGACCAAGCCGCTGCGCGGCAGATTTCAAGAAGTAAGCATAGGCAACTGCCACGGGCGTGTGCGGCAAGGGGCAATACGGCTTAATACAAACCGAAGGTTTT
>CAIRWM010000115.1 GCA_903882285.1 uncultured cyanobacterium | reverse complement strand
GCCGTCGCTGGCCAGGAAGCCCACCACCCGGGCGATCTCCTCCGGCTGGGCCATGCGCCCCATCGGGATGGCGGCATTGAGCTTGGCGAGCAGCTCGGGATTGTTCATGGTGGAGTCGTTGATCGGCGTGGCCACGGCGCCCGGGCCCACATTCACGATCGTGATGCCGTGGGGGGCGAGCTCCAGCGCTGCGGTGCGGGTGAGCATGCGTACGCCGCCCTTGGCGCAGCAATAAGGGGTGTTGTCAGGCATGGGCCAATCTTCATGCACCGAGGAGATGTTGATGATGCGGCCACCGCCCCCCTGGGCGATCATCTGCTTGGCGGCGAACTGGGTGGCGAAGAAGACACCGCGAAGGTTGACATCAAGCACCTTGTCAAAATTATCCGGCGTGGTGGTAAGGATCGAGGTGCGCGTCTCGATGCCGGCGTTGTTGACCATCACATCAAGGCGGCCATATTTCGCCACGGCGGCATCCACCAGGCGCTGCAGGTCGTCGAGCTTGGCCACGTCGGCCTGGACGCCGTAGCTGCTGCCGCCGTAGGAGCCGATTTCCCGCTCCAGCTCCTCGGTGGCCTCGGGGTGGGAGCGGTAGTCGATCACGACCTTGGCACCGAGTTCGGCCAGGACTTCCACGATCGACTTGCCGATACCGCTGTTGCCGCCGGTCACGATGGCGACCTTGCCCTGCAGCAGGGAGGAGAGGGCCTTACCGGCCAGGGGATTGCTGCTCGTGCTGGTCATGGTCGGCTGAAACGGCGAGACGGGAGTGGTCTGGCCGGATGTTAATGACGATTCCTGTTGTGCCCTGGTCCCGTCATAGAGCGGGCATCGTCGGAGGGCGGTCCTCCGCCGCCACTCTCCGCTTCATCGCTGCCGATCTGCCATGCCCGTGCCCCATCTCGAGAGCATCGGCTTCAGCACCGCCGACGCCGACACCAGTGCGGCCTTCTTCACGGAAGCCCTCGGTTTCCGGCAGCTTGAGGCGCCCCTGGTCGTCGAGGGCGGCCCCTACGCCAGCCTGATCGGCCTGCCAGGGTCCCGTCTCAAGCTGCTGCGGCTGGCGATCGGCAGCGAGGTGCTGGAGCTCAGCGAAGTGCTCGATCCCTCGCCCGGAGCGCGACCGGGCCGGGCCGTACCGGCGGATTCCCGCAGCAACGACCGCTGGTTCCAGCACATCTGCCTCGTGGTGACGGACATGGAAGCGGCCCTGGTGCCCCTGCGCCCCCTGCTTGAAGGCGGGCGAATCACGCCGATCTCCACGGCGCCCCAGCGCCTGCCTCCCTGGAATACCGCCGCCGCCGGCATCGTCGCCTACAAGTTCCACGACCCCGAAGGCCACCCGCTGGAGCTGCTGCAGTTCCCGCCCGACAAGGGGGAGGCCCGCTGGCACGTTGAAGCGCCGGGATCAATTCCGGCAACCGGTCCGGTGCTGGGCATCGACCACAGCGCCATCGGCATCGCCGACACCGCCGCCAGCGGCCGCTTCTACCGCGAACTCCTGGGCCTGAGCGCCGGTGGGGATGGCGTCAACTCAGGGCCGGAACAGGATGGGCTCGATGGTCTGATGGGAACCCGGGTGCACATCACCGGCCATCGCTGCCAGGAGGGCGCCGGTGTGGAGTGCCTCGACTACCGCGAACCCACTGGCGGTCGGCCCCTGCCGGCCGACCAGGGCTTCCAGGATCAGGCCCACTGGCAGCTGCGCCTGCGGGTAGGCGATCTGGAGTCGATCGCCGCCCAGGCCGAGGCCTTTGGCGCTCGTATCATCTCGCCAGGCATCGTGGAGCTGGGCGATCAGGCGGGGCTCATCGGGGCCCGGCGGGCGCTGCAGCTGGCAGATCCGGATGGCCATCGCCTGCAGCTGCTGCAGAATTGAGACCGACGATCAGCACCACGATCGAGCGCAGGCCCTGCTCCGGCGCAAAGGCACCGTCGACGCACCAGCCATAGAGCTCGCCGGGACTGCGGCCCCCCCCAGGTGGCAGTGCCAGTAAGGGGCCGTGTGGTGGCAGTCCCGCGCGGGCCGCCCGCGAACAGCCCCAGCTCCACCTGGCTGGCCTGCCGGTCAAAGAGGCTGAAGTTCACCCCTGTCGCCGTGACGGTGGCGGGCCCGAGTCGTGGATGGGGGCATCAACACAAGCAATGACTCGCCGTCGAGGAACCCACTTGCCCCTGCGTCGATGATGACGGCGTCCCGGCGTTCGCCCACAGCCTGTCGATGCGAGCTCTCCCCGCTCCTGCCGCCCTGCTGCTGCGGCTGGGCCAGCTGGCCCTGCTGGGCCTGGCTGTGGGGCTGGCCTGCTGGCCGCTCAACCTCCTCGATCGCTGGCAGGAGCTGCTGCTAGCCCTGCTGCCAGCATCCACGGGCCGTAGCTGGAACGGCCTGGCCCTGGCCCTGGCGCTGGCACCCGTGCTGGTGATGCCGCTGCTGCTCTGGCTGCAGGCCGGTCCCTGGAGCGGAGGAGCGGGCTCAGGCATCCCCCAGACCCTGGTCTGCCTGGAGAAAAACGAGCACAGCGACTCACTCCTGGCCGCCCGACCCACCCTGCAGCGCCTTGGCCTGTGGTCGATCGCCACCCTGGCGCTGCTACCCCTTGGCCGGGAGGGACCGGTGGTGCAGCTGGGGGCCGCTGTGGCGGCGGGTCTGCGCCGCCGCTTTCCAGGCCTGCTGGCCGGCCTGGGCAACCGCGAACTGCTGGCAGCCGCCGGCGGTGCGGGCCTCGCCGCCGGCTTCAACACCCCCCTGGTGGGGGTCGTGTTCATGGCCGAGGAGCTCACCGCGCGCTTCGACGCGGCCCTGATCTGGCCCGCGCTGGTGATCTGCGAGGTGGCGGCCCTGGTGAGCAACCTGGGCGGTCAGCCGGAATTCGCCCTGGGCCTGCTCAGGGCCTCCCCGGGGGAACCGCTGCAGGCGCTGCTGGCGGTGCCCGTCGCCATCGCCGCCGGCCTGCTGGGGGCGATCTTCGGCCGGATGCTGCTGGATGCCACGCGCCGGTTCACGCCGCTGGCGCGGCGGCGGCCGCTGCGTACGGGGCTGCTGCTCGGGGCCCTGCTGGCGCTGTTCGCCCTGGTGAGCGGCGGCCGCAGCGGTGGCGATGGCGAGGCCCTGATGGCCTGGTTGATCCAGGATCCGGGAGCGCACCAGGCGGGAGCGTTGGTGCTGATGACACGCCTGCTAGGTCCCTGCATCGTCCTGGGGGCGAGTGTCCCCGGCGGCCTGATCGATCCGGCCCTGAGCCTGGGCGCCGCGCTGGGCCCCATGGTTCTGGGTCCTGTGGGCCTCGGTCCTGTGGGCCTGGCGGTGGGAATGGCGGCGGCGCTGGCGGGGGCCACCCAGCTGCCGGTCCTGAGCGTGGTGTTTACCCTGCGTCTGGCAGGAGATCAGCAACTGCTGCCCGGCGTGCTGCTCGCGGCGGTGCTCGGCGCCTACGTGAGCCGTCTGTTGATGCCCAAACCGATCTATCACGCCCTGAGCGAAGGTCAGCAGGAATCGGGTTACGCCGGTACGGTGTCGCCGTAAGCGGCCCGTTTACATGGACATCGCGATCGTCGAAGTGCTGGTACCGACCGGCCCGGGCCTGCCCGGTCAGATCGCACTGCTGGTGCTGCGCCTGTTTGTGGGGGTGGCCTTCATCCGCCATGGCTGGCCGAAGCTGCGCAACCTCAAGACCTGGTCCACGGCGATGAAGACGCCGGAATGGCTCTGCTTCCTCTCGGCCGCGTCCATGTGGGGCGCGGGCATCGCCCTGATTCCCGGTCTGCTGACGCCGCTGGCCGCGCTGGCGATCCTGGTGTCGATGGCCTACGCCTGCGTGCTGGAGATTGTCCTGGGCCTCCCGTTCATCGCCCCCGATCCCTATCAGATTCCCGAGGGGGACTACGCCGGACCGATGGGCGTAGGCGAACCGCCGAGCTGGGAGAAGGCGGCGATGTACGTGGTGATGTGCCTGGTGCTGATGACCTGCGGCGGCGGCCTCTTCTCCCTCGACAACCTGCTGATCGCGGATCTGGTGCAGGCCGCTATCAGCTGATCGGACCCTGATCAGCTGAGCAAAAGCGGCGGGCAGACGGCCACCCTGCTTGCATTAGCGTGATACGGATTCTTATTGGTATCATTCAGGGATCCGATCAGGAGCCAGAAAGATGGTCGCCAGTTCAGCCCGCGGCGCCCGCCAGCTCAGGAGCCCCGCTCCCAGGCCGGGCGGCGTGACGTCCAGCCCCGGCGCGGCAAGCATCAGTGCCGGCCCCGGGGCCGGCCAGTGCGCCCGCGCCCTGCATCAGCCCCGCAGTGGTGAGCCCGCCAGGCCAGCGCAGCACGGCACCAACTGGACCGTGGTCGGCTTCATGGCCGTGGTCCATGCCCTTGGCCTGGTGGCGCTGCTGCCGCAGTTCTGGAGCTGGACGGCCGTCGCCACCCTGCTGGTCCTCTACTGGGTCACCGCCTGCCTCGGCGTCACCATCGGCTACCACCGGCTGCTGAGCCACCGCTCCTTCCGTGTGCCCCACTGGCTGGAGCGCGTCTTCGCCACCTGCGGCGCCCTCAGCTGCCAGCAGGGTCCGATCGACTGGATCGGCCTGCACCGCCACCACCACAAGTTCTCCGATACGGATCCTGATCACCACGACAGCAACAAGGGCTTCTGGTGGTCCCACATGGGCTGGATGTTCCAGGCCATCCCCGCCGCCGCCGCCATCCCCCGGCTCAGCGGCGACCTGGCCACAGACCCCTACTACCGCTGGTTGAACCGGTGGTTCCTGCTGCTGCAACTGCCGCTGGCGGGCCTGCTGTTCTGGATCGGCACGATCAGCGGTGCCGGCGGCTGGGCCCTGGTGCTCTGGGGCATCCCACTGCGCCTGATGCTCGTCTATCACGCCACCTGGCTGGTGAACTCGGCCACCCACCGCTGGGGCCGCGTGCAGCACCACAGCGGAGACCAGTCACGCAACAACCCCTGGGTGGCGGCCGTCACCTTCGGCGAGGGCTGGCACAACAACCACCACGCCTACCCCCACTCTGCCCGCCACGGCTTCGGGCGGCAGATTGACCTCACCTGGCAGCACGTCCGGCTGCTCCGTGCCCTCGGTCTGGCGACCCAGGTGCGCCTGCCGCAGGCCGCAGGCCGGATCACCCGCAGATCCTGAACCACAACCGGTTCTGAGCCTACCGGGCCTGAGCCGACAGCGCGTTGAGCCCAGGGACTGGATCAGCCCCGCAGACGTTCCTGCAGGTGGGTCCCGACGCGCAGGGCATTGGCGATCGCGGTCAGCGAGGGATTCACCGCACCGATGGTCGGCATGAAGCTGGTATCGACGACATAGAGGTTGTCGAGTTCGTGGGCCTTGCAGTTGAGATCGAGTACCGAGCTGGCCGGATCACTGCCGAAGCGACAGGTACCCGACTGGTGGCCCACGGCGGCGATGGACATGGGGTTCTGGATATAGATCTGGCGCTCCACCAGGTGCTTCTTCAGGTAAAGGCGATCCAGCATCCCCTCGAGCCGGCTGAGCAGCCGGGCGGACGCCGTGAGGTTGTTGGGGGTGTAGCTGAGCCGGATCTGGCCTTCGCTGGTCACCGTGACCCGATTCTCCGGATGGGGGAGGTCTTCACTGGAGATCCAGAAATCGAGAGCGTGCTCGGCGATCTTGTCCATGCTCCAGCCCGGCATCAGGAAGGTTTCGAGCGGCGCGTAGCCCTTCATGATCGTGCCGTTGGTCTTGCCCGTCATCTGGATGTTGCCCATCGGGTAGTCGAACTCGGCATCGCCGAGGTACCAGTCGTTGATCGAGACGGTCTTTTGAAAGACGGTGCGGTTGGGCTCATGGGCCAGAGCCACCATCGCCTTGCTGTTGTGGAACATGTAGTTGCGCCCCACCTGGTCGGAGCCATTGGCCAGCCCACGCGGGTGCTTGTCGTTCGCCGACATCAGCAGCAGCCGCGCACTGTTGGCGGCACCACAGCTGACAACCACCACATCGCCGCTGACGCGCATCGGCACCCCGTCGCGCTCAAGTTCCACCGCCGTGACGGTGCGACCAGCGGGATCGGTCTGGAGGCGCTTCACCTGGGCCCGGCTCAGCAGCGAGACATTCGCTGCCGCCAGGGCTGGGCGCACCCCCAGCACCTCCGCATCCGACTTGGCATGCACCAGACAGGGGAACCCATCGCAGCAGTTGCACTTGCGACAGCGACTGAAGGGCAGGTTCGCCTCATCGAGCATCACGCCACTGGGGGCATGGAAGGGGTGCAGGCCGCCGGCACGCAGATCATCGACAAGCATCTGCATGCGCGGTTCATGGGCCACCGGCGGATGGGGGTAGGGACCGCTGCAGGGGGGTTCGGTGGGATCCTCCCCGCGCTGGCCGTGCACGTGGTACATCGCCTCGGCCTGCTGGTACCAGGGCTCGAAATCGGCGTAGCGCAGCGGCCAGGCCGGCGAGATGCCATCGAAGTGGGCCATCTCCTCGAAGTCCTGCTGGCGCAAGCGGAAATGAGCCGCGCCGTACATCTTGGTGGCGCCACCCACGAAGTAATGGCTACCGGGCTGGAAGCCCTTGCCGTGCTTATCCAGCCACAGATCCTTAGAGACGTAGCGGTTCTTCTGGAACACCTCCGTCGCATCCCAGTTCTGCGGCTCCTGCGGCAGCCAGTCGCCCCGTTCCAGCACCAGCAGCTTCAGACCGCTCGGCGCCAGGTGACGTGCCAGGGTGCCACCCCCCGCCCCACTGCCGATGATCACCACATCGAAGTGGGCCCCATCGGCCACCTCCAGCTGGGAGGTCTGGGGCAACGGGGAGATCGCCAGCGAGGGGCCGGCCAGGGCGGCGGTGGTCATGGGGTCAGGGCAGCGGTGGGAGGGTGTCAGCCGTTGGGATAGTCGCCGAGCTGAAGCAGCATCTTGGCGACCATGGCGCTCCAGCCCGTCTGGTGAGAGGCACCGACGCCACTGCCATTGTCACCATGGAAATATTCATGGAACAGCAGCAGATCACGCCAGTGAGGATCACTCTGGAAGCGTTCCACATCACCGTTGAACGGACGCCTGCCCTGCCCATCCCGCCGGAAGATGCCCACCAGCCTCTTCTCCAATTCGAGCGAGGCCTGCCAGAGATTCAGCCAGTTACCGGAGCGGGTGGGGAACTCCACCTTGAGACTGTCGCCATAGAAGTGGGCGAACTTCTGCAGGGATTCGATCAGCAGGAAATTCATCGGCATCCACACCGGACCACGCCAGTTGGAGTTACCCCCGAACATCGCCACCGGGCTGTCGGCGGGGCTGTAACGCAGGGTCTGGGTCTGGGAGCCCTCGGTGTAGGTGTAGGGATGCTCCTCATAGACCTTGGACAGCGAACGGATCCCGTGGGGCGAGAGGAACTCCTCCTCGTCGAACAGGCGCTCGCAGATGCGCTGCAGGCGCTCCTTCGGCACCAGGGCAAAGAGCACCCGCTCATCGTGCCACTGACCGAGCTGATCGATCACCCAGGCCGGCGCATTGCGCTCATGGATGAACCAGTCGAGGGTGCGGCGTACATCGAGCATGGGTAGCCGGGTGACCGTCTCCAGATCAAAACTCTGTACCGCCAGCAATGGCACCAGACCGGAGAGCGAGCGGGTGCGCAGGTAGTCGGTGCTGCCATCGGGGCGCTTGATCACGTCGTAGTAGAAGCCGTCCTCTTCATCCCAGTTGAGGAAACCGCGGCCGGCCTCCTTATTGAGTCCGATCGCCAACTGCACATAATCCACCACGAAGCGCTCGCAGATGTCGGTGTACTCCGGCTCCTCACGGCTGAGTTCCACGGCGATCTGCAGCAGGTTGAGGCTGAGCGAGGCCATCCAGGCTGTGCCGTCGCACTGCTCGATGATGCTGCCGTCCGCGAGGGGGAAACGCCGATCGAACACGGCGATGTTGTCGAGACCGAGAAAGCCCCCCTCGAAGAGGTTGTCCCCGGAGCGATCGTTGCGGTTGGCCCACCAGCCGTACTCCAGAATCAGCTTGCGCAGGGCCATGCGCAGGAAGGCGAGATCGGGAGAGTCGGTCTGCTTGCGGTCGATCTGATAAATCCGCATCGCCGCCCAGGCGCCGATCGGCGGATTGGGATCGGAGAGCGCCCACTCATAGGCGGGCGTCTGAGCGCTGGGAGCCGTGTAGCGCGGACTGCGCAGCAGCATGCACTGTTGCTTGGCGGTGGCCGGATCGAACACGGCGAAGGCCACGGAGTGGAACATCAGATCCCACTGACAGAAGTAGGGATATTCCCAGCTGTCCGGCATCGAAATGATGTCGTTGGCGTAGAGGCGCTTCCAGTAGACGTTGTTGGTATGACGGCGCTGCCCGGGCGGTACCGGACCGGTGGGATCTCCCTCCAGCCAGCGCATCACGCTCCAGCCGTAGAACTTCTTGCACCACAGCAGGCCCGCGGTAGCCGCCAGATGGATGCGGCGGTCGTCCTCGTTCAGGCCCGGCACCCGGTGTTCGAAATACTCCAGCCATTCGCGCTCGCGATCGGCGAAGAGGCGATCAAAGCCCTCCCCGAAGGGGTCCTCAGCATCCGCGGCGCTCTCTACCCCGCGCAGCCGCAGCTCCACCACCCACTCCTCGCCAGGTGCCAGGGTGCGCTGCAGCAGCCGGGCGGCCTTGGTGCCGGAGCCGGCCGGATTGATCGCCCCGGCCTCCCCCTGCACCACATACCGATGGAAACCGTCCTTCTGAAAGGCGGTGGGGTTGGGCTTGCCCCACAGGCGCTCGCTGTTGGTCTCGTTGTCGGTGAAGATCCATGGCCCGCTCTCGCGGCAGTCAAGGCGGTAGGAGCCGAGATGGGCGATGGCCTCGGTCTGGAGGGCATCGCCCGCCTGGCGGATGCGCCCCTCGCTCTCATCGGCATAGCCCCAGCTCCAGGTGTTGCGCAGCCACAGGGTGGGCAACAGGGTGAGCGACGCCGGCTCCGGAGCGCGGTTGATCAGGCGCAGGCGGATCAGCAGATCGTCCGGAGCGGCCTTGGCGTACTCGACGATGACATCGAAGTAGCGATCGTCATCGAAGATGCCGGTGTCGATCAGCTCATATTCGGGCTGCTCGCGGCTGCGGTGGCCGTTCTCAGCCACCAGGTGCTGGTAGGGGAAAGGCTGCTGAGGATATTTATAAAGCCCACGCATGAAGCTGTGGGTGGGAGTGTTGGCCTGGTGGAAGAAGTAATCCTTGACGTCCTCGCCATGGTTGCCCTCCGGATTACCGAGGCCGAAGGGACGCTCCTTGAGGATCGGATCGACGCCATTCCAGAGCGCCAGCGAGAAGCAGAGCCGGCACTGCTCGTCGCAGATCCCCAGCAGCCCGTCCTCCCCCCAGCGGTACACGCGCGAGCGGGCATGGTCATGAGGAAAGGAAGTCCAGGCATCACCATCGGCGGAGTAGTCCTCGCGGACAGTGCCCCACTGACGATCGGAGAGGTAACTGCCCCAGAGACTCCAGCGCGCCAGACCGTGGTCACGCTCCACCATGCGACGGGCCTCCGACGGATGGATGCCCTCCAGATTGATCGGCACGGAACCGAGTGAGACGAAACCGAGCGGCGGGGAGGCGTCGTTCAAAGCAGCCCCTGGAGGGTTTCGGCCAGGCGCAGGGCCTGGGCGATCACCGTGAGGCCAGGCCCCAGCAGCGGAGAGCTGGGCAGGATGCTGGCATCGGCAATCCAGAGGTTGGCAACCTCATGGCTGCGGCCCTGCAGGTCCACCACCGAGGTGGCCGGATCGCTGCCCATGCGGCAGGTGCCGCACGCCAACCCCATCACCGACAGGGGCGCCTCACCGCGGGGGTGGGTGGGAGAGGGCTTGACCACTTGGGTGAGCGGATCGGCCTCCACCGCCTTGAGGGTGTCGATCCAGCGATAGACCAGACGATCATGCGCTTCGCGGTTGTTCGGGGCGTAGTGGATCTGCAGCCGGGAGCCCCGCACAGTCACCCGATTGTGGGGATCGGGGCGCACCGGACTCATCGCCCACCAGGTGATCGAACGGGAGGCCAGCTGCTCGAGGCCGAAGTCGGGCATCAGGCGACTGACGAGGGAGAGCACCGGCGGCGACTCGGCGAAGAGGGCGTCCTGGAGTACGCCCCCACCGCTCTGGATGGCGCCGAGCGGGAAGTCGACGTTCTTGTCTCCCCAGATGTAGTCGTTGATGCCGAGACTGCGGGCATAGCGCCCGGAACTCGCTGCGGCAGCCACCTGAATAATCGAGGTGAGCTGGGGTTTCATCAGGTTGCGGCCCACCTGATCGGAGCCATTGGCCAGGCCGCGGGCATGGTGCTCGGTGGCCGAGCGCAGCAGGATCTCGGCCGTGGCCACGGCGCCGGCGGCCAGCACCACCTGATGGGAACGAAACAGCCAGCACTGACCATCGATCACAGCCTCCACCGCCCGCACCTCACGGCCGCTGGGATTGACGTGCAACTGCACCACCCGAGCCCCCTCCCGCACGGTCACCGTGGCGGAAGCGCGGGCGGTGTCGACCCCGAACAACTCGGCATCACCGCTGGGGTCCACCGGCGACTCGGACCAGGTCAGGGGCAGGTCGTAGGGATGGGTCTGCTGACGCTCCAGGGCGGCACGCAGTTCCACCATGAACGGCTCGATCGGGCGGGGGGCGGCGGGATAGTCGCCAAAGCGGACCGGGGCGGTGGGGTCGGCACCGCTGCGGCCATGCACCCGATAGAGCCGTTCGGCCTGGTCATACCAGGGCGCCAGATCGGCATAGGAGAGCCCCCAGGCGGGCGTTGGCCCCTCCTGCAGGGCCAGGCCCGCGAACTCCTGCTCACGCATGCGCTCCAGCACGCCGCCCCAGATCTTGGTATTGCCACCGATCGCGTGGATCGTCTGCGGCGCGAAGGGATCGCCATCGGTGCCGAACCACTTCTCGGCGGGGTGATAGCGGTCCTTGCGGAACAGATCCACGTCGGCGACGTTCTGATCAGCCAGAGGCATCACGCTGCCGCGCTCCAGCAGCAGCACGGCCTTGCCGCCCGCGGCGAGGGCCGCCGCCAGGGTGCCGCCACCGGCCCCGCTGCCGATCAGGATCACATCGTAGTGCTGGTCGTCGATGATCATGGCATCAGGCTCTCCAGACGTAGAGCAGCACGAACAGAATGATCCAGATCACATCCACGAAGTGCCAGAACAGGGATGTGGCCTTCACCCCTTCCTCGCCCTTGGCATAGATCCCGGGGATGAAGGAGCGGTAAAGCATCAGCCCCATCAGCAGGATGCCGGTGGCGACATGCAGCCCGTGAAAGCCAGTGAGCAGGTAGAACGTGCCACCGAAGGTGCCGGAGGTGAAGCCGAACTTCAGGCCGCTCCACTCCACGGCCTGGCCATAAAGAAAATAAACCCCCATCGCCATGGTCAGCACCCAGAAACCGCGGAACAGCCACAGCTTCTCCTTGCCCTTGAAATGCTCCGCCAGCACCATCGTGAGTGAGCTGGACACCAGCACGACGGTGTTGATCAGGGGCATGCGCCACTCCAGACCGTCCACCCCGGGAGGCAGCCAGTCGAGGGCCGCGAGGCGCAGGATCGCGTAGCCACTGAAGAAGGCCAGAAAGATGACACTTTCCGACAGCAGGAAGATGACGAAACCGGTGAGGTTGTGGCTGGCGTGCTGGCCCTCGCCGTGGGCAGGGATGGGAGTGGGTGATGGGGCCTCGGGCAGGGACGAGCTGGTCATCGCGTGGCCTCCGCCAGGGTGAGGGCCCGCTCAATCTGGGCCTGGTTCTCGACCAGCGGTTCGCCGCTGCCGTAACCGTAGGGACGGCTGATCACCGTGGGCACGTGCTCGCCGAAGTTATCCTCCGGTGGCGGCGATGGCAACAGCCACTCCAAGCCAATGGCATTCCAGGGATTATGCGGTGCCCGCGGGCCGCGCACCCAGGAACTGATCATGTTGAGCAGGAAGGGGATGATCGACACCCCCAGCAGGAAGGCACCGAGGCTAGCGAGCACGTTCCAGAAGGCGAACTCAGTGTCGTAGGAGGAGACGCGACGCGGCATCCCCATCAGGCCGAGGGGATGCATCGGCAGGAAGTTGAGGTTGGCCCCCACGAAAGTGAGCAGGAAATGCAGCTTGCCGAGGCCCTCGTAGGGCATGCGACCCGTGAACTTGGGGAACCAGTGGTAGATGGCGGCGAAGATGCCCATCACGGCCGCGCCGTAGATCACGTAGTGAAAGTGGCCCACCACGAAATAGGTATTACTGACGTGAATATCCACCGGCACGGTAGCCAGCATGATGCCGGTGATACCCGCGAACACGAAATTGAATAGACCGCCGATACAGAACAGCATCGGCGTGGTGAGGCGAATCTTGCCCCCCCACATCGTGCCTAGCCAGGCAAACACCTTCACCCCGGTGGGCACGGCGATCAGCATGGTGGTGACCATGAAGAGGTTGCGCATCCATTGGGCCACGCCGCTGGGGAACATGTGGTGCACCCACACGATCAAACCAAGGCCGACGATAATGAAGGAGGCCAGCGCCACGTAGACATAGCCAAACAGGGGCTTGCGCGAATAGACGGGGAACAGCTCGGAGAAGATGCCGAACACCGGCAAGATGATCACATAGACAGCCGGGTGCGAATAGAACCAGAAGAAGTGTTGGTAGAGCACCGGATCGCCGCCGCCTTCCGGCCGGTAGAAAGAGGTGCCGGCCACCAGGTCGAACAGCAGCATCAGCGCTCCGCCGGTGAGGGCGGGCAGGCCGATCAGCTGCAGGCTCTGGGCTGCCAGAGCCGTCCAACAGAACACCGGCATCCGGAACCAGGTCATGCCCGGAGCCCGCATCCGGATGATCGTGGTGACGAAATTCACCGCCCCCATGATCGAGGAGATACCCGAGAGAGCTACCGCCAGCACCCAAAGAAATTCGCCGCTGATCAGATAGCCCGAAGGATTCTGCAGGCTGACCGGCGGATAGGACCACCAGCCAGAGGTGGCTGGACCACTGGGCACGAAGAAGCTGGCAATCAGCAGGGTGCCGAACACCGGCACCAACCAGAAAGCAGCGGTATTCAGCCTGGGAAAGGCCATGTCAGGCGCACCGATCATGGTGGGGATCAGCAGGTTGTTGAGCCCATTGAGAACGGGAAAGATGAACAGGAACAGCATGATCGTTCCATGCATCGTGTAGAGGCCGTTGTACACGGTGCGATCCACCAGATCCGAGGCGGGTGTGATCAGTTCCCCCCGGATGATCATGGCCAGCAATCCTCCCACCAGGAAGAAGAAGAAGGCCACTACGATGTACTGGATGCCGATCACCTTGGCATCGGTGCTGAAGCCGAAGTAGCGGCGCCAGGAGCCGGGGGGTTCGGGAGAGAGCGAAGTGCTGGTCATGGCCTCAGGCGTCGTGGGGGAGGGTGGATGTTCCGGGGACGTTCACCTGGGGAGGCGGAGCTGGCACCACCGTGGGCCAGCCCACGCGCGGGTGGTTCAGACGCTCGCGGTATTCGGCGGCGGCCACGCTCAGCCCGCTCTGCAGCGGGGCGGCGGCCGCCTGCTTCAGCCAGGCGGCGTGGTCAGTCGGGCTCTCCACCACCACATCGGCCTGGTTGGTGGCGAACCAGGTGCCGCTGAACTGGGAATCGCGCAGCCGGTAGCGGCCCAGCCGGGTGGGGGTGAGCGTGAAGTCGATCGCCCGCCCGGGGATGACGTCCTGTTTGAGACGAAAGGCGGGGATGTAGAAGCCGTGCAACACGTCGTCGGAGACCAGCCGGAAGGTGACGGGGCGGTCCAGCTCCAGGTGCAGTTCGGTGCTGGAGACCGCGGCGCCCGGGTAGCGGAACTCCCAGGACCACTGCCTGGCGATCACCTGCACCTGCTCGGCGGGCAACCGGTCTCCGGGGTAGCCCCCCTGCTGCTCCGCCGGGTTGACGAGATGGATGTGCTCCATCGGACCCAGCACCCCCAGAGTGGTGTTGACGCGGATGGCGTACCAGGCGATCGCCATCACCAGCACGAGGGGGATAGCCGTCCAGATCACCTCGAGGCGCGTGTTCCCCTCGACCGGCTCGGCGTCGCTCTCGTCGTACTTGTCAGCGCGATGCACCAGCATGACCCAGGCCATCACCGACACCACGGCGAGAAACACAAAGGTGCCGACGCCGGTCTCGAAGCTGAACAGCCCATCCACCAGTGGAGCGGCGTTGGAGGCCTGCACCGGCAACCAGCGAAAGGCCTGACGGCTCATCCAGACACTGACCAGCGCCAACAACACCAGCCAGAAACCGAGGGCCACCAGGGCGACCGGGGAGAAACGACGGGGGAAGGAGGAGGTCATCGCATCAGGTTTCAGGGAAGGGCCTGGCGCAGATCGGCGCCACTGGCCAGCAGCTGGTCCGCCGTGATGTGCACGCCGAATTCGCCGGCCAGCTCGGCGCCGAGGGTGCCGTGCAGGCCAATCACCAGGAACAGCCCCAGCCCCACCAACAGATAGAGCCACTGCACCTGGCGGCCCATGTCACGGCGCCAGACGAAGCGCTGATAGCCGCGCCAGAGCGTCATCAGCACGATCACCAGCAGGATCAGCACCCCGCCGACGCCGTGCCAGAGCATCGTCTCCATGCTTTGCAGCCCGATCGTGCTCGTGACGCCGGGGATCGGCACCGCCAGGAGCATCTCGAAGAATCCGGCCGCCACCGTGAAGAAGGTGATGACGGCACAGGCCAGCAGGTTGTACCAGCCCACGTCGTGGAAGCCGCCGCGGGTGATCGGCAGGGCAAGGAAGCGAAAGATCCGCTTCTCGATTGGATACAGGGCCCCGGCGATGTCAAAGGCGATTGCTATCACGAACAGGCCGATCGTGAAGTGCACCAGGGTGGGATGGATCGGCACGGCGTAGGGCAGGTCGTTGGGCCCGAGCACCTTGGCCAGCTGGGCAATCGGAGCATCCGCGGGCAGGTCGGCCGTCGCGAGGAGGGCAGCAAGGATCGGCATCGGAAGCAGCATCAGACGAGACCGGCCCGGGTCGCTTCCACCACCGGCACGGTGTGGAGCCCATAGATCCAGATCAGCTGGTTGCCCAGGGTCACCTGCACCGCCACCAGCACAGCGAGCACACCGCCGGCGGCCAGAAACGGCACGGGAAGCGACTGGGGATCCCGGCTGCGCAGCACGTAGCGCCAGCCGGTGAGCAGGGACAACACCCCCGCCAGGGACCAGCCCAGGGTGCTGTGCCAGTTGAGGATCTCGCGGGAGGCGCCGTAGGGATCGGCCAGGCCCGCCTCCACCTGGCCGAAGATGATCGCCACAAAGATCGCCGCTGTGGCGAACAGCAGATTCCAGAAGCTCACCTCGAACAAGTTGGGCTTGCGTGCCACCACGCCGATCAGATCGAACAGCACACTCACCACGGCCATTGCGATCACGAAGTGCACGACGATCGGATGGATCGTGTCCATCCAAGGCAGGTTGTGATCGTTCAGCGGTGGCAGCAGCTCGAGCATGGGCCGGACCTGGATCCCTCACCTTGATCAAAACCACCCTGAACAGCGGGGCCTGATCTGTTCAGAGCTTGTGATGCTTCGCTACGAAGCCGTAGGGGTTTCAAGACATGGCGACGGTTGCTGAAGCTGCGCTGTCGAACCGCTTACCACGACTAGGGTGATGCCCAATATTTTCCGCCTCTCCTTCGTGACCGCGCCGGCTTCCCCCACCCTTCGCTGGCTCACCGCTGCGCTGCTGTTCGCCGGTGCCGGCCTCTCGCTCGCGTTGCCGTTTGTCTCCGCCACCTTCCTGACGATCCTGCTGGGCAGTGCCGCCGTGGTGGCCGGCATCTCCCAACTGCTGCGGATCAGCGGCGCCGGCGACACCAGGGCACGCATCTTCCGCAGTCTCTCCGGCGCGCTCTATTTGCTGGGCGGCATCTGGTGCGTGGCCTTCCCGATCGAGAGCACCGTGAGCCTCACCCTGTTCCTCGGGGTGCTGCTGGCTGTGGAAGGGGTGATGGAACTGGCCGCCGCCGCCACCGGACCGATCCCGGCACGGGGACTTGTGCTGCTTGACGGCATCGTCACCGCGGTGCTGGGCGGCATGCTGATCGCCGAATGGCCCAGCGACAGCATCTGGGCCATCGGCACCCTCTTCGCCATTGCCCTGGGCTTCTCGGCGATCAACCTGCTCACGGCTCCCGCCCCCGAGGCGAACGCCGGCTGATTCAGCCCGTCCCCGCCACGGCGCCCGGCGGCTCCAGTCGGGGATCCTCAGGCTGCTGCGCGACGCCATAACCACCTCCTCCTGGCGTCTCGATCCCCAGTAGGTCGCCGCCATCAAGCTGCAGTTCGGCGCAGCCCGGCAACTCCTCAAGGCCAGCGTCCACTCGCTGCAGCCAGTTGCGGCCAACCTTGCCCGGCCCCCCCCCGGCCAGGCCGAAGGGAGGCAGCCGCCGCGATCCAGACAGGATCGCCACAGTCATCGGCTCCAGGAAGCGCAGCTCGCGCCGCACGCCGTTGCCCCCGGGCCAGCGTCCCTTACCGCCGCTGCCGCGGCGGATGAAGAAGCGCTCCAGCCGCACAGGGAAGCGATCCTCCAGGATCTCCGGATCGGTGAGCCGCGAGTTGGTCATATGGCTCTGCACGGCACTGGCGCCGGCGAAACCCTCCCCTGACAGCAGCCGACCGGCGCCGGTGCCGCCGCAGATCGTCTCGTAGTACTGACAGCGATCGTTGCCGAAGCTGAGGTTGTTCATCGTGCCCTGGGCGGCCGCCATCACGCCGAGGGCAGCGAACAGGGCATTGGCCACCGCCTGGGAGGTCTCAACATTGCCGGCCACCACGGCCGCCGGCGCTGAGGGACGCAGCAGGCACCCCGGCGGCACCACCAGATCAATCGGCTCGAAACAGCCCGCATTGAGGGGAATCGGCTGGCCCACGAGCGTGCGGAACACGTACAGCACCACCGATTTGGTAATCGCCAGAGGGGCGTTGAGATTGCCCTCCTGCTGGGGAGATGTCCCGCTGAAATCCACCGTGGCCCGGCGGGCGCTGCGGTCGATGCGCACCGCCACCCGAATGCGGGCGCCCTGGTCGAGTTCGACCGCATGGCTGCCGTCCTGGAGCCGCTCGATCACCCGGCGCACCGCCTCGGCGGCGTTGCTCTGCACATGGGCCATGTAGGCGGTCACCTCATCTGGCCCCTCGCGCTGGATCAGTCGCTGCAGTTCGCCAACACCGAGCTGATTGGCCGCCACCTGGGCCTGCAGATCGGCGAGCAGCTGGTCGGGGTTGCGCACAGGATGGCGACCAGCCAGGAGCCGTTGGCGCCACCCCTCGCGATCAAATGCGCCATAGCGGATCAGGGGCACGTTGTCGAGCAGCAGCCCCTCGTCTTCGATGCGATGACTGAAGGGCGGCATCGAGCCCGGCGTGATGCCACCGACATCGGCATGGTGGCCGCGGCAGGCCACGTAGGCGATCGGTGACGAGCCCGCCGGCTTCTGGGCGAACACCGGCGTGATCACAGTGATGTCGGGCAGGTGGGTGCCACCGTTGAAGGGATTATTGGAGGCCAGCGCATCGCCGGGCAGCGGGGCCGGCCGCTCGCCACTGGCCACCGCTGCCAGCAGGCTGACCACGCTCTCGCCCATCGAACCCAGATGCACGGGAATGTGGGGGGCATTGGCCACCAGCCGCCCTGCCGCATCGAACAGGGCACAGGAGAAATCAAGCCGCTCGCGAATGTTCACCGACCGGCTGCTCTGCTGCAGTCGTACCCCCATCTGCTCAGCGATGGCGCTGAAGCGGTGGTTGTAGAGCTCCAGCCGCACCGGGTCTGGGCGCCCCGAGGCCTCGCTCGTCGACGCCATCCCCGCCTCCACGACGGTCGCCGCCGCGGTGGAATGCCGGCGCTCAAGCAGCATTTCGCCACCGGGCAGCACCAGGGCACTCCAGTGGGGCTCGAGCACGATCGTGCCGGTAGCCTCCAGCACCAGGGCCGGCCCCTCCAGCCGTTGATCGGGCACCAACCACTCGCGCCGCCATAGCGGCACGGCATGCCAGACCATCCCCCTCCCATCGGCGGCTGGAAGACAGAGGGGCACCCTCGCCTCGGACCAAGTCCCCTCGGCCTTGTTGCGCTCAGGTGCGGGCAGAGCCTGCGCTGCTGCCTCTGCCACCATCTCCCCGCCGGTCCCCATCGCCTCGCCCGCTGTCACGTCCACCAGGAGCCGCTCCAGCACCAGCGGTTCGCCCGGCACCACATAGCCGTAGCGCTGGCGATGGCGCACCTCGAAATCGGATAGGAGCCGACGGAGGTCCACCTCAGCCAGCACCGGCTCCTCGCCCAGGGGCAGCTCCAGGCCCTGATCCCGGCCGGGGTAGCGAAGTTCAAGCCGCACCTGCACCGTGCAGGCGCCCCCCTCGGACCGGTCGCCCGAGAGCAGCAGCGCCGCCTCGGCCTCGGCCACCAGCGCGGCGATCCGGCTGGGGAGCTGCTGGAGAAGCTCCAGGCTGAGCGGCTGGCCCAGGGTGCGCTCCCGCTGCTGCCGCTGCCGTGCCAGGCCGATTCCCCAGGCCGAAAGCACCCCGGCCAGGGGATGCAACAGCACCCGCTCGATGCCGAGACTCGCGGCCAAAGCACAGGCGTGCTGGCCGCCGGCGCCACCGAAGGCCACCAGCACGGCGCTGCGGATGTCGTGCCCCCGCTGTATCGAGATGCGGCGGATCGCCTCCGCCATCCGCTCCACGGCGATCGTCAGCGCGCCCTGAGCCAGGGTCTCGAACGGCAGTTCGAGCGGCAGTTCGTCCGCCAGCGCCTCGGCCAGGTGCTCGAAGCCTTGCCGCACCGCACCGGCATCGGCCGGCTGGTCACCTCCGGGACCGAAGAGGGCCGGCAGGGCCACCACCGGCAGCCGTCCCAGCAGCAGGTTGGCGTCGGTGACGGTGAGCGGGCCGCCGCGGCCGTAGCAAGCCGGCCCGGGATCCGCCCCGGCGGACCGGGGCCCCACCAGCAGGCGTCCGTCCTCGACCTGCAGGACCGAGCCCCCGCCAGCGGCCACCGTATGGATCGGCAGGCGCTGGGCCTGGAGCCGCAGTCCTGCGATCTCGGTCTCGTTATTACAGTCCCAGACCTGCTCCCCGAGGGCAGCCTCGACATGGAAGACATCGGTGGAGGTGCCACCCATGTCGAAGCCGAGGATCGGCCCTTGGGTGAACCCCGCCGCCTGGGCCGCCGCCACGGCCCCCACCATGCCCCCAGCCGGCCCGGAGAGAATCGTGTCCTTGGCCTGCAACTGGGCCGGATCCTGCAGGGCCCCGCTGGAGGTCATCACCCGCAGGGTCGTGGTCGGTCCGAGCGCCTGTCGCACCTGATGGAGATAGCGCTGCAGCATGGGACGGATCGCCGCTTCGACCGCCGTAGTGGCCAGACGCGGCACCAACCGGGGCTGGCGGCTCACCTGATGCGACAGCACCACAGTCGGAAAGCCCAGCTGCTCGAGCCAGGCTCCCAGCTCCCTCTCATGGGCAGGCTGGCGGTAGGCATGCATCAGGGCCACGGCACAGCTGCGGTAGCCATCGGCAAGGGCCTGACGCAACTGCCGCTCCAACAGCGGATCCCGCCGAAGTGGCTCCAGCTCACGGCCATCTGCCCCGAGACGGCCCTCCACTTCCAGTACCCGCATCGCCAGGGGCTCCGGCCGTTCGATCTCCAGGGCAAAGAGTTCGGGTCGGTGCTGGTCGCCGATCACCGGCAGATCGGCAAAGCCGCGATTCAGGAGCAGCAGCACCGGCTCGGCGCCGTGCTCCAGGAGGGCGTTGGTGGCGACGGTGGTGCCGAGCCGCACCTCCCGCACCAGCCCCGGCGGCAGCGGCTCTGCCTCGGCCAGTCCGATCACCTGACGCAGGGCCCGGATCGCCGGATCACCAGCCACGGGCGACTGGGAGAGCAGCTTGCGCACCACCAGCCGGCCCTTGGGGGAGCGCCCCACCAGATCGGTGAAGGTGCCACCCCTGTCGATCCAGAAGCGCCAACCGGCTCCAGGCTCCGGCCCCGCAAGATTGCCGGGCGGCAGGGAGGAGGCCACCGGGTTCAGCGGTAGTTCTCGAACTGCAGCGGCACCTCGAGATCCTCGGCCCTGAGCAACACGATCACCTGCTGCAGGTCGTCCTTGTTCTTGCCGGTGACGCGCAGGCTCTCACCCTGGATCGCGACGGTCACCTTCTTGATCTGATCGCGAACGGTCTTGCTGAGCTTCTTGGCCAGCTCCTGGCTGAGACCCTTGCGCAGCTTGATCACCTGCTTGAGCCTGTTACCTCCCACGGGCTCAGGGGGCTGGAAATCGAAGATCTTGAGAGAGAGGTCGCGCTTGGTGGCCTTCTGGCGCAGCACGTCGCTGACGGCCTGCAGGGTCATGTCGCTGGCAGTCACAATCGTCAGCGCTGCCTCCTCCAGCTCGATCTCGGTGCCGGAATCCTTGAGGTCGTAGCGCTGGCCAACCTCGCGACGCACCTGATCGACGGCATTGACCAGTTCCTGGCGGTCGAAATCGGAGACGACATCAAAGCTATAGGTGTCGGCCATGGCGTTGGCTTCCGGGGCGGCGCTGATCCAGCCTAGAAAAGAGGCCACCTGGTCCTCACCGTCATGCCCCTTCCGCTGCCGCTGCTGTCCCTCCTGACCGGCACCACCAGCGCCGGGGGGGCTTTCGCCTGGTCGCTGGTGCTCTCGGGTGCGGTGGTGGTGGCCAGCCTGGTCCCGCTGGGGGCCGCCCGCTCCCAGGCCGATTTCACCCCCGCCGACCTGGCGGCACCGCGGGCGATGTTCGAGCGGCTGCCCGCCTGGGGCAAGCGCGCCAACTGGGCGCACCAGAACAGCTTCGAGGCCTTCACCCTGCATGCCCCGGCCTGCCTGCTCGCCCTGAGCGCCGCCACTGCCGGCGCTGGTCTCGCCAGCAGTGGCCTGGCCATGGCGGCGGCCTGGCTGCATCCGGCCCTGCGCCTGGCCTACATCGGCGCCTACGTCGCCAACGTGCCGCCGCTGCGCAGCCTCTGCTGGGCCGGGGCCATCCTCTGCACGGCCGTCCTCTACAGCGAGGGCCTGCGGGGCGTGCTGCACGGCTGAGTCAGCTGCCGCCTTTCTCCTGCAGCCCCTTGAGCGCCGCCAGCAACGAGGCCGGGCTCTGGGGATCCACCATCAGCACGCTGCCGCCCTGGGCCTGGGCCATCTCCTGGCCCATCGCCATCCAGTCGCGGGCCAGCAGCAGCCGCAGGCTCTCGGCTGCGGCTGGTTCAGCAGCGATCACCCGGGCCAGCTCGGCCGCCGCCTCGGCCCGCGCTCGGGCCAGCACGGTCTGCTGACGGGCCTGGGCATCGGCCTCCAGCAGCAGCGCCTCCTGCTTGGCCCTGGCATCGAGCACCAGGGCCTCGGCGCGGCCCCGTGCCGCATTGAGCTGGGCCTCCTTCTCGCCCTCCGACCGCAGGATCGAGGCCCGCTTCTCGCGCTCGGCGGTCATCTGCTGCTCCATCGCCTGCTGCACCCCCTTGGAGGGCTGGATGTCGCGCATCTCCACCCGGGTCACCTTGACGCCCCAGGGATCCGTGGCCTGGTCGAGTTCGCGCAGCAGCACCTCGTTGACGTCCTGGCGGGTGGTGAAGGTCTGATCGAGATCGAGCTTGCCCATCTCGGCCCGGATCTGGGTGAGCACCAGATTCACCATCGCCGCCTGCAGGTTGTCGACGGCGTAGTAGGCGCGGGCGTGCTCCAG
>CAIRWM010000114.1 GCA_903882285.1 uncultured cyanobacterium | reverse complement strand
GGTTTCCAATCAACCGATGACACCACTGAGTGATGGCCGCAATCCAGCAAAGGATCTGCGCAGCCCACGATCCGAAGGCCCTTTGCGCACTCACCACTCCGTGAGCCGCCAGCGCCCCACTCCACCCTGGTACGCGTCACTGGAGTTTGGCGAATGGCATGGGGGTGCGAGTCATGGGTACAGGGCGGAAGGTTGGGCGCTGCAGTGGACGCGCCTTCCTTCCGCCTCCGGTGAAGCGGCACCGGAGGCTCGAAGGGCTGAGGCCAAACCTTCCTGAGGAATGGCAGGTCCCGACGCTCAGGTGGAGCTGACCATGGCTCCGGCAGCTAAATTGGACCAACCGCTGAGCCCCTGTGCCCTCGACCGCCCCCGCCAGGAGCCACAACGCCAAGTTCGTCTTTGTGACCGGCGGGGTGGTCTCGAGCATCGGCAAGGGCATCGTGGCCGCCAGCCTGGGCCGGCTGCTCAAGAGCCGGGGCTACAGCGTCTCGATCCTCAAGCTCGATCCGTATCTCAACGTGGATCCGGGCACGATGAGTCCGTACCAGCACGGCGAGGTGTTCGTCACCGAGGATGGCGCCGAAACCGACCTCGACCTGGGCCACTACGAGCGCTTCACCGACACGGCCATGTCGCGCCTCAACAGCGTGACCACCGGCTCGATCTACCAGGCGGTGATCAACAAGGAGCGCCGCGGCGACTACAACGGCGGCACCGTGCAGGTGATCCCCCACATCACCGGCGAAATCCGCGAACGCATCCACCGCGTGGCGGCCAACTCCGGCGCCGATGTGGTGATCACCGAAATCGGCGGCACCGTGGGCGACATCGAATCCCTGCCGTTCCTCGAGGCGATCCGCGAGTTCCGCGGCGATGTGGGTCGCCACGCCATCGCCTATGTGCACGTGACGCTGCTGCCCTTCATCGGCACCTCGGGCGAACTCAAGACCAAGCCCACCCAGCACTCGGTGAAGGAGCTGCGCTCGATCGGCATCCAGCCCGACGTGCTGGTCTGCCGCAGCGACAGGCCGATCAGCGAGGAGCTCAAGGGCAAGATCGGCGGCTTCTGCGGCGTGCCCTCCACCGCCGTGATCCAGGCCCTCGATGCCGACAGCATCTACGCCGTGCCACTGGCCATGGAGCAGGAAGGGCTCTGCCGCCAGGTGCTCGATGTACTCGAGCTGGTGGATCACGACAGCGACATGGCCCGCTGGGCCGAACTGGTGCGCAAGTTGCGCAGCCCCGGCCCGGCCGTGCAGGTGGCGCTGGTGGGCAAGTACGTCCAGCTCAACGACGCCTACCTCTCGGTGGTGGAGGCGCTGCGCCACGCCTGCCTCGACCGCGATGCCTCCCTCGATCTGCACTGGATCAACGCCGAGCAGATCGAGGAGCGGGGCGCCGATGCCCTGCTGCGCGGCATGGATGCGGTGGTGGTGCCAGGCGGCTTCGGCAACCGCGGCGTCGACGGCAAGGTGGCAGCGATCCGCTGGGCCCGCGAACAGCGGGTGCCCTTCCTCGGCCTCTGCCTCGGCATGCAGTGCGCCGTCATCGAGTGGGCCCGCAACCAGGCGGGCCTGAGCGGGGCCACCAGCGCCGAGCTCGATCCCGCCAGTCCCCATCCAGTGATTCACCTGCTGCCCGAACAGCAGGATGTGGTGGATCTGGGCGGCACGATGCGCCTGGGCGTCTATCCCTGTCGTCTGGCCCACGGCACCATGGGACAGGGCCTCTACGGCGAGGAGGTGGTCTACGAGCGGCACCGCCACCGCTACGAGTTCAACAACGCCTACCGCTCCCTGTTCCTGGAATCGGGCTACGAGATCAGCGGCACCTCCCCCGATGGCCGCCTCGTGGAGTTGATCGAGCTGAAGGACCACCCCTTCTTCACCGCCTGCCAGTACCACCCGGAATTCCTGTCGCGCCCCGGCAAGCCCCACCCCCTCTTCCGCGGCCTGATCGAAGCAGCCCAGCAACGGCTGCCCGGCAGCCCCAGCGACGTGATCGGCACCCAGCGCGAACACAACACCAGCTGCCGTTAGCGAGGATGGGAGCCTCCACCTGGGGTGGCTGGCGAGCACCATCCGGATGGCCTTGACCGCGGCTTCCGGCAGGCCGATGACCTGCGCTGCCGCCAGGGGGGGCGCATGGTCATGAAGGCTGCTGGCTCAGGGCCGCGAAACGATCCCGCAGGGCCGCGAACAATGGCGCCTAGCGATCGATCACATGGCGGGCCTGGATCATCTCCATCCAACCCTCACCGTGGCCGGATCCACCGCCAGCGCCTGGCGGGCGGCGGTGTCCACATCCAGCAACACGGTGGAGGCGGCCAGGCAGACCCGCAGCTCGGCATCAGCGATGCGGGGGCGGTAGGCAGTGGCCGCGCTGGAGGCCATGGGAGGCGCCGCGTTCAGCGGCCTGATGCAGGAAAAGTGGGGCCCCGCTCAGGGCAGCTCCAGCCAGCCGCGCAGGGCCAGATCCAGGTTCACCAGCGGATCGGGCTCCAGCTGCCCCACCACCTCGCCCACGGCCTGGATCGGCATGGAGAACAGCTTGTCGACCATCAGCTGGGAGGGTTTGTGCAGTCCGTTGCGCGGTGAGGGCTCCACAGCGATCCGCACCAGAGGTGCCTGCCTGAGGGTGCTGGTGAGGGGGCAGAGGGTGACGCTGGGATGGCCCTGAAGCCAGCGATCCGCCTGCACCACCACCGCTGGCCGTGGTTTGCCGGAATAGGCGCCTGGACTGGCCACGGTCACCACCGCGCCGCGGCGCAGAGCGGCTGGCGTCATGCGGTCCAGTCGTTCCAATCGGGCACCTGCTCACTCCAGTGCGGCTGCTCCAGCTGGGCCAGGTGCTGCGATTGACGCCGCGCCTCCTCACCGTCGCCGTAGCGGATCAGGTATTGACTGATCGCCTCGCGGATGCAGGCACTGCGGCTCTTGCCCAGCTGCCGCGCCAGCTGATCGAGCTGTCGCTCCAGCTCCGGCTCCACCCGCACACCGAGCACCATGGCGACACCCGTAAAACATTTCGTACAACATTTTAGGGCGCGTGTCTTCCCGGCTCACGACGCAGGCCGCGGCAGCTGTCAGGCTGAAGCGGTTGTCCGTTGCGGCCCCCAGCCCCGCTCGTCTGCCCGTGTCCGCCCCGGCGCCAGCCACCCTCCCCGTGGTGGAGACCTTCCACTCCCTGCAGGGGGAGGGGGCCCACGCGGGCCGCAGCGCCTTCTTTGTTCGCCTGGCCGGCTGCGCCGTGGGCTGCCCCTGGTGCGACACCAAGCACTCCTGGCCGGCGGCCGTGCATCCGCAGCGTTCGCTGGCCGAGCTGGCGGAGGAAGCCCGCAGCGCCGCCACCGCCGGCGCCGCCTTTGCGGTGATCACGGGCGGCGAACCGCTCGAGCAGGATCTGGCCCCCCTGTGCCAAGCGCTGCGGCCGGAGGTCACGAGGCTGCCCCTGCATCTCGAAACCAGCGGCGCCGCACCCCTGAAGCTAAGCGGCAGCTTCGCCTGGATCACCCTCTCGCCCAAGCGCCACCGCCCGCCCGCCGCGCCGCTGCTGGCAGCCTGCGATGAGCTCAAGGTGGTGATCCACACCGCCGACGACCTGGCCTTCGCCGCGGCGATGGCGGAGGCCGCCCAACAAGCCAGGGCAGCGGGGAGTGGGGCAGCGGCACCGCTGCTGCTGCTCCAACCCGGCTGGGAAAGCCCAGAAGGCCAGGAGCTGGCGATCAACTGGGTCCGCAGCCACCCCCACTGGCGTCTCAGCCTGCAGAGCCACAAGTGGCTGGGGGTGCGCTGAGCCGGCCCGGTCCCCCACCGGCTCAGGCGTCCGGGGCCTGGGCCACCACGCGCTGCGGGAAGCGGAAGTGCAGGGTGGTGCCGGGATTGACCCGCCTGAACTCCTGGACCATCTGACCGGCCAGCCCGCGCAGCCAACGAGTTCCGGCGGATCAGGGGAAGGCCATCGACTCAGTAGACCATCGCCTGGGCCGTGAACTGCGCCAGCTTGAAGCGCGCCGCAGCCGGGGCGGGGCTGACCACCACCAGGCGCAGCCGTTCGCCCTGCAGACCCTCCTTGCTGGAGGTGGTGGTGCCAATCTCCTGACCCTGTTTGTCGAGCACCTGGAAGGTGGCGCGGATGCTGCCGCAGGGGCGGTCCTTGCAGTACACCTCCAGAATCTCGGCTTTGCCGCCGCCGTAGAGCTTCGGCGGATGGCAGTCCTGCGTACACCAGCGGGTGAGCACCCCGTCGGCGCTGGTGGTCCAGCCAAGGGTGGTGAGCTCCTCCTGCTCGCGCTGGCGCAGCTCCTCGGCGGTGGCTTTGCGGGCATCGCGGAAGCTGTAGCCCCAGTAGAAGCCCCCCAGCACCAGCGCCACGCCGGTGATCAGCCAGGGAACGGCGGCCTCAAGCGGGCGGTGGCGCGGTGCGGGAGCCGGCGACGGGGTGGTCGTGGAATGGATCGACATGGCGGCTCAGAGCACGGTGGCGGGACGTTGCTGCTTCTCGGCCTTCCAGAGCCGCCAACGCACCTCCAGATCCCCCGGGGCGTAGACGACGATCGGCAGGCTGGCGCTGTAGGGCACCACGAAGGGCATGCCGCCCATCGGCACGAAGACCCCCTGCTTCACGCTGCCGGGCGGGCAGGCCATGCGGGTGGAGGCCAGCGGCCCCACATCACTCACCCGGTAAATCTTGGTTCCCCAGCCCTTGAGGCTCTCGCTG
>CAIRWM010000113.1 GCA_903882285.1 uncultured cyanobacterium | reverse complement strand
TGTCCTCGCCGCCCCGGCGGATGGCTTCCGGGGTGCGGCCGCTCAGGCGCCCGTAGGCGGGGTGGCCATAGCGCAGGGAGCTGAACACCGGCCGCGCCGGCAGCCGGGCCCTGGGGTCGACCGGCTGGCAGTGGTAGGGGGCCGGCAGTAGCGAGCCGGGGGGGATCCAGGAGAAGCGCACGCAGCCCACCTGCCGCCGCTCCGCCCGCACCGGCGCCCGCCAGCCGGGGCCGGCGTCTGCCAAAAGCAGGCTGTTGCTGATCTCGCCCACCGCGAAGCAGAGCAGCCGGCCCACCACCGTGCAACCCTCCAGCGACAGCAACGCTCCGGGCTGGGGGGCGCCGCCGCCAGCTGCTTCGTTGGCCATCAGGGCCACGCCGCTGGGGTCGGTGGCATCGATCAGGCAGCTGCGGGCCCGCAGGCTGGTGTCCTCGGGGGCGCGGAGGGCGCCGCAGATGCTGCGCTCCAGCTCGATCTGCTCCACAGTCTTCGCTGTAACCCGCAGACTCACCGCCTCGGGATCGCTGGGCGATCCATCGGGCTGCAGGCCCCAGCCAGGCACCAGGGTGCAGTGACGCAAGCTCAGCCGCTGCAGGGCGTTGTCGCTGGAGCCATCCGCCCGGGGCTGGGCCAGCCCATCCGGCACCAGCACCGGCCCGCCCTGGATCAGCAGTCCATCGAGGCCGATGGCGCTCTGCGGCTCGCCCTCCAGCACCAGCTCCCGCAGCTGCAGCACCGGGCGGTAGCGGTTGGCCGCTCGCAGGATCAACGTCTGCCCGGGCCCGGCCCGCAGCACCAGGCTGTCGAAGCGGTGGGTGGCGTTGTCGGTGATCTCCACCACGCCGTTGCCGTTGAGCAGCTGCAGCGCCTCCTCCACGGTGGCTTTGGCGCCAATGGCCGGATCCAGGGCATGGGGCACCTGCACCCGCGGCAGGTCGGCGCTGCGCTCGTCTTGTGCCGGAGGGCGGTTGTACTCGCCGCCCCCCAGATCGGCCAGGGCGGTGAACCCCTCAAACCACGACACCTCCACCACAGCCGGAGCGGCATCGCTACCGCTCACACCGGCGGGCAGGGCGAGGCGGCCCAGCAGCGGATCAATGGCGAGCCAGTCGCCGGCCGGGGGGGTGTGGCCCCAGCCGCCGGCCTGGTCGCCCAGGTGGCACACATGGATTTTCTGCGGATCCCAGGGTGTGCCATCCACCCAGATCCGCAGGCTCCAGTTGGGATCGGCCAGGGGATCGGCGCTGCCCCTGCCGGCGTAGAGGCGATCGAGCTGTTGCTTGAAATAGCGTCGCCCCAGGGGAATTGGCAGGTTGCGGGGTTCGGCCAGATGGCTGATCGTCGTCTCCGGTTCCGGATATTGGTATAGGGGGGTGTCCTGGCCCAGGGGGCTGATGCGGTAGAGGCCGGCCGCCACCCGGCTAGCGGTGGTCTGGGTGCGTCGATAGGCGCCGATCCGCCAGAGGTGCAGGCCCACATTGGCGATGTTGTGGCGCCCCTCCTGCCGCTCGATCGAGCGCACCTCCACCGTGCGACACGCCGTTTCAAACGGACTGCGGAGCCAGCCCAGGGCCTCGCCCCGGCGCAGATCAGCAGTCACCAGAGCCCTTGGGCGGCGGTGGTTGAGGTGCTGGCTGGCCTGCAGCCGCTCGAAATATTCCACCGCCCGGGCCGGCCAGCCGGTCACGTCCAGGGCCAGCTGCTCCAGCACCGGCGCCGTTCCCTTGCGGCGCCGCAGGGCAATCGTGTGGGCCACCTCGGCGCGGGCCTGATCGCGTTCGCCCCCGAGCGGATGGAGCGGTTCGTAGCCGATCAGATCGCCGAGGTAGGGGATCATCCAATCGGCGCAGGTCTCGATGAAGAGGTCGTCGTAGAGCTGGCTGAGCGAGTCCTCCATCGCCTCCAGCTCCGGGGCGAACACCGCCAGCAGCGAGGCGAGGGGACCGCGCAGCGCCTTGGCGCCCAGCTGCTCCAGCCGCTGCTGCTGCAACGGGGTGGGCGAGGTCAAGGCCGCCAGCGCGGCCTGTTCGGCGGCCTCAGCCGGGCTCAGCAGACTCTCCAGGCGGGCGGCCGCCTCCTCGTCCCGCAGCCGGTAGATGGCGGGCAGCAGATCGAGAAGGCTGTCGCTGTCGAAGCTCATGGCAGGGTCTCCAGCACCAGGGCACCGGGCTCCAGCAGCAGCAGCTCCGCCGCTCGGGGCGGACCGCCTGCAGTATCCAGAATGGGCGTGGGCCGCAGCGGGTTCTCCCGGCTCACGGGGCGATCGCTGCGGTGCAGGGCCGTGATCAACAGCGCCTCCACCCCTGCCACCGCCTGCACCACGGCCGCCACCTCATCGAGCCACACCGCCTGGCCGAAGCGGCGGGCCTCAAAGCCGAAGGAACCGCCCAGGGCGGCGGCCACGGCGGCCTTCACCGCTTCTGTTTCGGCATCGGCGGCCACTTTCAGCCGCAGCCGTAGGCGGAAGCGGCCGGCCAGGGGATCAAAGCTGCGCAGGTGCAGCGGCACCAGGGGATCGCCATAGCGGCGCAGCGCCTTAAGCAGATTGCCGTAAACCGCCTGATGCGACGACACCGCCTTTCCCTGTTCCCCCGCCACGGTGAGGAACACCCCCCGGCAGGGGCCATGGGCGATCCAAAGGGCGTGGGCCTTGGCGATGCCCGGGAAGGCCTGGGCGAAATCGCGGTAGTCGCGCAGCGACACAGCCCGATCCAAAGTGCGCACTGTTAAAGGTGCCTGCTGCCGCAACCGCTCGATCGGTTCGGGGTCTTCCCCGCCCTCCGCCGGCTCCGGGTTCACCACCTCGCTCACCCCCAGGGGCCGCGACAGCAGGGTGGTGAGGCTGCCGGCCCGCACATTGCCGGCCAGCCCCAGCCCCTTGCGGTAGCGCGCTCGCAGGTTGTGATCGCCGGAAGCCAGCCGGCCCCCCTCCTGGCCATCGCCGGTCATGGCCCGCGTTCCCGCTCTCGCGTCCCACTCCAGGGCATAGACGCGCTCGTTGCCGCCCCGGCCGTAGAGGCTGGGCACCTCCTGCCAGAGCAGGTCGTTGACCCGCAGCTCCAGGGTGGAGCGGCGCCCACTGGCACTCGCCGCCGAGGAGAGATAGGTAAGCGGCCCTTGGCGGAGCGGCAGGCGCACGTTGGCCAGGCGGGCATCGCCGCTGCCCAGCACCTCGTTCACCGTTTCGCCGTGGCTGGCGGCGGCTACGTTCAAATTCACCCGCAGGCTGTCGCGGTCGTACACATGCCGCAGCGCTTCCGCCAGGCGGAAGCGGCTGTGGTCGCGATCGGGGGGATCGGTCTGCAGGGGTGAGGCCAGCACGGCGATCTCCCGCAACAGCGGATCGTCCTTGTGGGCTGCCTCCAGTTCGATATCAGATGCCTTCAGCTGCAGCCAGCCCCGGCTGCCATCTCGATCCAGCAGGCGCAGCCGCAGCTCGACGACCGCCGAACCCGCCAGCAGGGCCGCGAATTGGAGCGGATCGAGCGCCTGAGGCGTGCCCCCCACGAGCTGCTCCGGCGGGCCGATCAGCCGCAGGGAATCCCCATCCCGCAAGGGCAGCTTGCCGCCGGCATCGCTGGAGAGGCTGGCATCGGTGACGCCAGGGCGGAGCCGCACCCGCGCCGCCTTACCCAGCAGGGCCACCACATGGCCAGGGCCAATGTCCTTAAGCCGCCGCTCCAGCACCAGCTCCTTGCCAAACAGGGGCGTGCCCAGGGGGCGAGCTGCCACCGGTGCGGCTTCGCTCTGGGCCAGTACCAGGGTTTCCGCCAACAGGTCGCGGAAGGGGGCCAGGCCGGCGGGATGGTCCGGCTGGATCCGGGTGATGCGAGCGCTCAACGCATAACCGCTCCGGGAGGGAAAGGCCACTCTCTGGGCTCGGAACAGGGCCACCTCGCCCGCCAGGCCCGAGGGGTGCGAGGCGGTGCCGTTGGACACCAGGACTAGCCAGCTGCCCGGCACAATCGCCCCATAGGCGGCATCGAGATCAATTTGATCGTCTTTGATCTTGTAATTGGGCCATTTCTCCTGGTTGATCGCGAGTTCGGACACATATGAACGGGTTGATTGTGGTTGATTGAGCGCATCTGGCTTCATCTTAACTAGATCGACCAGACCTTTTTGGACGCCCGCTGTCGACGATGGGGAGCCTCCGGGTTTCGCTGTTTTCTCCGCCGGCTCCTGCCTGTCCAGCCGCAACAGGCTCGGATCCGGCGCGTTGTGGCCAAACAGGGCCGCCCTTTGCCGAAAC
>CAIRWM010000112.1 GCA_903882285.1 uncultured cyanobacterium | reverse complement strand
ACCTTCGCCAGCACCTGGCGGGCCGTGCGCTGATCGGCCAGGGCCGCCGCCAGGGCCTCGCCCTCCAGCTCCGCCGGCACCTGCAGCCGCCGCTTGATCAGCTCCACATACCAGTCGCAGACCTCGTTCCAGGCGAACTCCCAGAGCCCCTTCGCCGCTTCACCGAGTCCGTAGGAGCCGTAGCGCTCGGCGGTCTCACGGTTGACGCGGGCCAGGCGCGACAGGATCCAGCGATCGGCTAGCTGCAGGTTTGCGGGATCCGGTTCCCCAAGGCTCGCCGGCGTCTCCCCCCCCAGATTCATCAACGCAAACCGGGTGGCATTGAACAGCTTGTTGGCGAAGTTGCGGGAGGCCTCGACCGTGGCGGAGGTGTCGCTCTTGCGGTCGTAGTCGAGGCGGATGTCCTGGCCGGCGCCGGCCACCTCGCGCACCAGGGCGAAGCGCAGGGCGTCGGCGCCGTAGCGCTCGATCAGCAGCAGCGGGTCGATGCCGTTGCCCGCCGATTTGCTCATCTTGCGGTTGTTTTCATCGCGCACCAGGCCGTGGATATAGACGTCCCGGAAGGGGATCCACGCCTGGGCGGACGCCGCCGGCTCCGGCATCAGGGCGCCGGCCATCATCGTCATGCGGGCGACCCAGAAGAAGATGATGTCGAAGCCCGTCACCAGCACGCTGGTGGGGTACCAGCGGGCCAGATCGGCGGGCGGAAGTCCGGCGCCGTCCTCCCCGGGCCAGCCCAGGGTGGAGAAGGGCCAGAGGCCGCTGGAGAACCAGGTGTCGAGCACGTCCGGGTCCTGCTCGAGCACGATCGCCTCGCCGAACTGCGCCGTCGCCTTGGCCCGGGCCTCCGCCTCGTCGCGGGCCACCACCCAGGGGGTGGCATCGGTGATCACGCCACCGCTCTCACTCACCACGAACCAGGCGGGGATGCGGTGGCCCCACCACAGCTGGCGGCTGATGCACCAGTCGCGGATATCGGTGAGCCAGTCGCGGTAGACCTTGCTCCAGCGCTCCGGCACGAAGCGCGGCGCGGCGGCCTCCAGCGCCTCGCGGCAGCGGGCCGCCAGCGGCTCGGTTGTCACGAACCACTGGGTGGAGAGCAGCGGCTCCACCGGCACCTTGCCCCGGTCGGAGAAGGGCACGCTGTGGCGGTGCGGCTCCACCTTCACCAGGAAGCCCTCCGCCTCCATCGCCGCCACCACGGCCTGGCGAGCCTCGAAGCGATCCAGGCCGGCGAAGCGACCGGCCGCCGCGTTCATCGCGCCGTCCTTGGCCATCACCGTGATCTGGGGCAGGCCGTGGCGCTGGCCAATGGCGAAGTCGTTGGGGTCGTGGGCAGGCGTCACCTTGACGCAGCCGGTGCCGAAGGCCGGGTCGACGTGCTCGTCGGCGACGATCGGGATGGCGCGGCCCACCAGCGGCAGCGTGAGGGTGCGGCCCACCATGGCGGCGTAGCGCTCATCGCCGGGGTGCACCGCCACCGCGGTGTCGCCCAGCATCGTCTCGGGGCGGGTGGTGGCCACCACCAGGTGGCCGCTGCCATCGCTGAGCGGGTAGCGGAAGTGCCAGAGGTGGCCCTCCAGCTCTTTCATCTCCACCTCCAGATCGCTCACGGCCGATCCGGAAGCGGGACACCAGTTGACCAGGTACTCGCCCCGGTAGATCAGGCCCTGCTCGTGCAGCCGCACGAAGGCCTCGACCACGGCCCGGTTGAGCCCGGGGTCGAGGGTGAAGCGCTCCCGCCGCCAATCCACCGAGTAGCCCAGGCGGCGCAGCTGGCCCACGATCGTGCCGCCGCTCTGGGCCTTCCAGGCCCAGGCACGCTCCAGGAAGGCATCGCGGCCCAGGTCGTCGCGGGTGCCGCCCTCGGCCTTGAGCTGCTTCTCGAGGATCGTCTGCACGGCGATCGAAGCGTGGTCGGTGCCGGGCAGGCAGAGCACGTTGCGGCCGCGGAGGCGCTGGAAGCGCACGATCGTGTCGATCAGGGCCGTGTTGAAGGCGTGGCCCATGTGCAGGCTGCCGGTAACGTTCGGCGGCGGGATCACCACCGAGAACGGCTCACCGGGGGCCGCCGGATCGGGATGGAAGGCGCCGGCCGCCTCCCAAGCGGCCTGCCAGCGGCGTTCGGTGCCGGCCGGGTCGTAGGTCTTGGGCAGGGCGCCAGCGGCAGTGGCGGGGTCGGCGGCCTCAGGCACGGCGGGGCTACGGGGTGAGCCCCATCGTCTCAAAGGGCCTGGCAGCCCTGGTGCGCAACTTCGACAACGGCGGCTGGGACCAGGGGGAGCTCGCCTGGGTGCTCAAGACCTGGGACTAAGCCGCCAGGCGGCTGATGTAGGCGTCGAGGGAGCCGGCATTGATCCAGCCGGTGGCGATCGTCTTGGTGTGCTCATGGCTCACCCGGCCCCGGTGGATGTGGGAGAGACCGGCGGGGAAGATCGCCAGCTTGCCCTTCTCGGCCTCCACGTGGTGCTCCTGCCAGTGGAATTCCGTGCCGCCCTCGGGCAGGGTGTTGAGGTAGAGGATCCAGGCGAGCACGCGGCGGATCGGCTCGGTGGCCTCGTCGCTGGTGGTCCAGTCGCAGTGCCAGCTGCGGAAGCCCTCGCCGGGGGCGTAGCGCTGCAGGTTGAAGATCGGATTGACGAACAGGGAGCGCTCCGGGCAGCACTCCAGCAGCAGGGGCCGCTCGGCCAGATAGCGCTGCAGCCCGGCCGAGACGCCGCGCATGATCACATCGGCGAGGCCGTGGGCCTCGGGATCGGAGCGATCCAGCCAGACCAGGCTGATGTCAGTCGACACCTTGTCGAGGCGGCGGCCGTCACCGGCGCCACCCTCATCGCCACCGTCACCACCGAAGGCCGCTCCGGGGGTCTGGAGGTCGCTGCGGCGATCGAAAAACGCGAGGGCGGCGTCGGCCAGGGCCTCATAGCCGGCGTTGTGGAAGGTTCCGATCAGTCGCATCCGCCCCTGGGCCCGCACCTGAAGCGAGCCTACGAAGCGTGGCCCCCGGCCCCGGTGGGTGCCCGCCAGGGGATCGCCACCAGGGCGTCCAGCACCTGCCAGCGCTCGCGTTCGGCCACGACCCGCTCCGCCAGCCCCACCTGCTCGAGGGCCTGGGCCAGCCGCTCCATCGCGAGGGCCGGCCCCCCCACGCCATCGATCGGCAGCACCAGTTCGCTGATGGCGAAATCAAACAGGGTGGCCTGCAGGGCGAGGGCGGTCATCGAACGGGAGAGGCAGCAAGGACGGGGTGGGACGGGATCCGGCCACAGCAGCGCTGCCAGCGGGACCGGCGGCAGGCAAACTGCAAAGGCATCCTCGTGGAGTGGCCCGATGGCCCTGGATCTCAACGACCCGGAGCTCGAGTTCGCCGACCTCGTCACCGCCTACCAGAGCTGGGTGATGGCCGTGATCAACGACGAAAAGCTCGGCGGCGAGCCGCTGCTCACCGAAGACATCACCGATGACGCGATCAACGCGATGCGCTTCCTGCCCGACGTGGTGACCAGCGCCATCGAAACCACCCTGGCGCGGGTCTACGACGTCGATCCAGAGGAACTGTCCACCCTCCTCTACCCCGAAGACTGACCCCGCGCGCGCCCCGGCCTGGACATCGGCGGTGCCCTGGAACGACGCCAGCTCTGCTCACCACGGGCAGCCCCGCTACCAGGGCAGCGGCGCGCACAACTCCAGGAGCTCGCCGCTGACCGGGTGCACGAAGGCCAGACTGTCGGCATGGAGCCTCAGCCGGCTGGCGCCGCTGCGGCTGCGGGCGTTGCCGTAGAGCGGATCGCCCAGGATCGGATGCCCCAGCCAGGCCAGGTGCACCCGCAGCTGGTGGGAGCGGCCGGTGCGGGGCGTCAACTGCAGCCGGCTCCAGCCGCCGGCCGAGCCGTGATGGGTGTCGAGCCGCTGCCAGTCCGTCTGGCTGGGCTTGCCGGCGGCATGCACGCGGTACTGCGGCGGGCGGTGGCGAGCTTTGGCCAGGGGGCGATCGATCAGCCCCGACGCCTCCCCGTGCGCCGCGCCCGGGGCCCCCAGCACATCGGCGGTATAAGTCTTGGCGACAGCACGCTCCGCGAAGGCACGGCTGAGGGCCCGCTGGGTGCCGGGATCCCGTGCCAGCACCAGCAGCCCCGAGGTGTCGCGATCAAGGCGGTGCACCACGTGCAACTCCCCCCAGGCCGCCGCCAGCCGGCCGGGCAGCGCCTCGGTGAGCGCCGGCCCCAGCCCCGGCTGGCTGAGCAGGCCGCTGGGCTTGTCCACCACCAGCAGCCACGGGTCGGCGTGCAGCACCACCGGGTCGGCGCATCGGCCGTGCCCGGGGGGCGGCGTCTTCGGGGCGGCGGGCCAGCCCATGCGCGATGCCGGGTTCGAACCAGCGACATCCTGCCGGTAAGGCAAAGCATTAACCGAGCCAAAAGCCTTGCGGTGCTCGACTTCTTGAATTGGCAATGCCTGGCATGTGAGAAGAAACGTGAGAGGGTTTCCTACCCGCCACGCCCTCCCACGCAGATCATGCATCCCTGCCACCAGAGAGAAGCTCGACCGCAAGACATGATCTGAGACGGCTCTCTTGTCGAATCCCGCTCGCTTCCACTCCATCTCTGGCATGCAGAGATGGAGTGGAATACCGGCCTGCAGGCATCAACGCAAGGCAGGGCGCCACTGCGCCAAAGGCCCCGAACCCATCGCCTGCGGCAACCTCATCCCCTGGTCTCGCCATCACCGCCGCGTAGATCAAAACGGCTATGATGCCCCGATCAGTTGTCTTTTTGGCAACTGAATCCATGGCTTTATGTATGCCATCGAGGCCGGAGATT
>CAIRWM010000111.1 GCA_903882285.1 uncultured cyanobacterium | reverse complement strand
TGCCAACGGGCGGTGGTGGTTGTGGCCGGTGGCGGTGCCGCCGCGCGAACGACAGCGCCAGCGCGCAGGGGCCGGCTTCAGGCTCAAGCCTTAGAATGAGAACCGTTCTCATGGCAAGGCTGCGGATGCGTGCTTCTGCCGGGCTCCAGGACCTGTTGAAGCGATCCGGGGTGGTAATCGGGGCCCTGCTGTTGGCCGCCTGCAGCGCGCCCCGCCAGGAGCCTCCTGACGCAGCAGCAGGCAAGGCGTTCAAGGTGGTCACCACGTTCCTGCCGATCACCCTGTTCACCCGCGCCGTGGCCGGCGACTGCGCCACGGTGATCCCCCTCATCCCTGCCAACACAGGGCCCCACGATTTCCAGGCCAGGCCGGGCGATTTGACGGCCCTGCGCCAGGCCCGGGTGCTGGTGAAGAACGGCCTGGAGATGGAGGGTTTCCTCGACAAGCTCGTGGCCTCCGCAGGCAATCCCCAACTCAAGGTGATTGATTCCAGCCGCGGCGTCGTCACCCTGGACACGGAGCACCATGACGACGGCCATGGCGAGGAGCAGAGCCACGGGCATGGCCATGAGCACGGCGCTGTGAATCCCCACATCTGGCTGGATCCGCTGCGGGCGATGCAGCAGGTGGAGACCATCCGTGATGGCCTGATCAAGGCCGATCCCAGCTGCGCGGAGGGATACCGGCGCAATGCGGCCGCCTTCACCGCTCAGTTGAAGCAGCTCAACAGCGAGATCGCCGGACAACTTAAACCCTATCGGGGCAAAACGTTTGTGGCCTTTCATGATTTTGCCCCCTACTTCGCCCAGCGCTATGGCCTCAAGGCCGAGTACCTGGTGGATGTGCCCGAGATCAATCCCTCGCCGGCGGATCTACAGCGGGTGGCGACCGCGGTGAAGAGCAGCCAGCTCAAGGCCCTGCTGAGTGAACCCCAGGAGGGCAACCGCTCCTTCAATGCCCTGGCGAAGGATCTAGGGGTGAAGGTGGTGGTGTTTGATCCGATGGAGACGGCCACGGAGGAGGCCTCGCGCGATCCCTCCACCTATCTGAAGCTGATGCGCCGCAATGCGGCCGATCTGCGCCAGGCCTTTGGGCAATGACAGACCACGCCCCAGTGTTGTTGGTGGAGAGCCTGAGCGTTCGCCGAGGTGAGCAGCTGGCGGTGGAGCAGGTGAGCTTTCAGCTCGCCCGCGAAACCGATACGGCGCTGGTGGGTCCCAACGGTGCTGGCAAGAGCAGCCTGGTGGGCGCCCTGCTCGGCCTGCATCCCCGCGCCTCAGGCACCGTGCAGATCCTGGGCCACGCCCTCGGCCCGTCGGGCGAGTTGCCTCGTGCGGTGCGTTCGCAGATCGCCTACCTGCCCCAGAACCTGGCCTTGCAGGGCCGCTTTCCGCTCACGGTGGGGGAATTCGTGGGCTTTGGCGTTGATCTTCCAGGCCTCAGCCTGGCCTGGCTGGGCAACAAGCGCCGAACTGAGGCCGTGCAGCGTGCCCTGGAGCGCACCGGCTGCCAGGACCTGGCGGAGCGCCGCCTCAGCGAGCTCTCCGGTGGTCAGCTCAAGCGGGTGTTGCTGGCCTTCTGTGTGGTGCGGCCCCGCCAGTTGCTGGTGCTCGATGAGGCGCAGGCGGGGCTGGATGCCCCCAGCAGCGAGCGGTTCCAGGAGCTGCTGCTGGAACTGCGCCGCCAGGAGGGCTGGACCGTGCTGCAGGTGTCGCACGATTTGGAGATGGTGCGTCGCAGCTGTGATCAGGTGTTGTGCCTAAATCGGCGGCTGCGCTGCAGCGGTGCCCCCGACCACGCGCTCAGCCCAGCGCGGCTGGCCGAGCTCTATGGCCCCAATGTGGTGCCCTACCGCCATCACCATGCCGGGGTTCCTGGCCATGGCTGATGCCTCCGGATTGCTTGAGGTGCTTGGCCAGCCGTTCATGCAGCGGGCCCTGCTCGGCGGCCTGCTCACCGGGGCCCTGGGTGGGCTGCTGGGCAGTTTCGCGGTGCTGCGCCAGCTCTCGTTCTTTAGCGATGCCCTGGGCCATTCCGCTCTGCTGGGCATCAGCCTGGGAATCCTGCTGGGTGTGAATCCCACCCTGGTACTGATCCCCTTCGCGGTGCTGTTCGCCCTGCTGGTGAACCAGCTGGTGGCCCGCAGCGGCCTGCCGGCCGATGCCCTGCTCAACATCGTCTATTCCACCTCTCTCGCTTTTGCGGTGGTGGCCCTGAGCCTGGTGGAGACCTACCGCGGTGGCATCCAGCAGCTGCTGTTCGGCGACATCCTCGGCATCAGCTGGAGTGATCTGACGGTGATCGCGGTGCTGTTGATGGGCGCCTTGATCTATCTCGCCCTCAGCCTGCGCGCCCAGGTGCTGCTCACGCTCAACAGCGATCTGGCCGGAGCTTTCGGTGTGGGAGCCAGCCGTCACCGCCTGGCTTTCATCGTGCTGCTGGCGGTGGTGGTGGCGGTGTCAATCAAAGCGGTGGGGGTGCTGTTGATCAGCGCCTTTGTGGTGATTCCGGCCTGCGGGGGGAGGCTCGTGAGCCGCCACTTCCCGCTCTATGCCCTCGTCTCAGCCACCTTGGGCGGCGGCTGTGCATTGCTGGGCCTGTTGGGTTCAGGCCTCACCAACCTGCCCTCCGGCCCCTGCGTGGTGATCGTGCAATTTGCGGGCTTCCTGATGGCGCTGCTGGTCAGCCAGACGACGCCTCGCTCTCCACTAACTGCCGGCCCAGCAGGGCTCCGAATTCCTGGTGCAGGCCCAGTCGACCAGGAATCACGCTGAGCTGATCAGCCGCCTCCCAGGCCAGGGCCTCCATCTCTTTTTTGGAGCGTGGTGGAGACTCAGAAGCCAGCACCACCTGCAGCGGACATTGGAGCAGGCGCGCCTGCTGCAACCACCAGCCCTGCTCGGTTGAAGGATCCAGGCCGCCGCTCACGAACGCCACACTGGCGAAGCGTGCCCCGGGGCGCCTGGCCAGCAATTGCTGTTCGCGGATCCGCGTCGGCGTGAGCAGGGCGGGGGCGACCCACACATGGCGCCTCAGCATCAATCGCAGCACCGCCCGGCTGGTGTTGAGTCGGTAGAGCGCCGGGCCAATCCATGGGGCTGCCACCAGACGTCGCAGCCAGCCGAACCGCTGCGACGGCCAGCCGGTCATTGTTGGTAGAGGGCCGCGCCAGGTCGGGGCCACCAGCACGAGCTCCTGCCACAGCCCGGACCATTCGCTTGCCAGCCCCAGGGCCACCGAGGCGCTGTGGCCGGCGGCGATCACGGTGGGGCGCTGCCGGGTGGTGGTGCGCAGGTAGGAAAGCACCGCCCGCAGCGCCGAGCGCAGTAGGGCGGCGTCGTAGGGCATCGCGGGGCGGTCGCTGTCACCGAAACCGGGCCAGTCGAAGCTCACCAGCTGGCGCTGATCAGCCACCGCCTCGGCCAACGGTTTCCATTCCCCCCGGCTCGACACGGTGCTCAGCGCCGGCAGCAGCAGCCACAGGGGCGCTGCCGGCGGGCCACTGCGCTCGACTACCAGGCGCAGCTGTCTCCCGGCCAGGTCCACCTGCAGGGTCTCAAGCGTTCCCCCCAGCTGCGGTGTCATGCAAACCCCCGTGGCCGCTGCTGGGGTTTGCTGCCGGCGCTGAGAAAGTCGAGGCGATCGCTGCCGGGGTCGTAAAGGGTGTAGCGGACGCCAGCGCCGATGCCGATCACCTGGCGCTGGGGAACGCTCTGCTGCTGGTGCCGTTGGCTCTCGAGATCCCGCACCTGCGAATCGATGCCACCGCCAGTGAGTTCAAGGCGGAACTGCCGGCCGCTGCGGGCGGTGAACAGACGGTTCACGTCCATGCGGGTGAGCCGATCCAGCAGCAGCAGCGGTGAACTGTTCGGACCCAGGCTGTCGTCGACAGCGGCGGAGCTGCCGTGCAGCAGGGCGCAGTCGAGCTCGATGAAGCCGAACTGCAGCGCCGCCAGCCAGCCCATGTGGCCGGGATCCACCGCCTGGAGCAGCGCATCCACGGCCGCCTCCCCCTGGCTGAGGCGCAGGGCATCGCACTCCCGCTCCGGGCCGATCACATCCCCCAGCACAAACAGCGTGTCCACCCGCCGGGTGTGGCGCAGATCGGCCTGGATGGCCTCATAGGCCTCCAGATCTCCGCGCAGTCCACTGATCAGGGCCCAGCGTGCCATCAGCGCTCACACACGTGGCTGGCGTCATCGGCCCGCTCGGCGTACTCGAAGCCATGGCGCAGGCGCCAGGCAAAGATCGGCGGCAGACCGGCATCGACGATGGCGCTGCAGGTGCGCTCCACCTCGTAGGGCAGCTCCCGGATCTCGACGGCGCCGATGTCCTCATCGTGGATCACATAGGTAGGATTGGTGTTGCCATGGCGCGGCTCACCCACCGAGCCGGCGTTGATGATGCGGCGCAGCGGCAGCCGCAGCTCCCTGTCTTCCGCCTCGGCCACACCGGCTGGCTCCCCGGACATCTGCCGCACCCGGATCGATCCCTCCCGCAGCTCGCGCACATAGGGCCGGTGGGTGTGGCCACAGAACAACGTCTCGGCGCCGGCGCTCTCCACCCGCTCCAGGGCCGCAAAGGCATCCATATCAGGCAGCAGGTATTCGTGCTGACTGTTCGGACTGCCATGCACGAACAGCAGCCGATCGCGCCGCAGCGACATCGGCAGGCTGGCCAGAAAGGCCTTGCTCTCCTCGCTCAGCTGCTCGGCCGTCCACTGGTGGGCCAGATGGCCCCGCCGCTCTGCGAGCTGGGAGGGATAGCTGCAGTCGCAGGCGTTGAGGCCTTCGATGATGTCCTCATCCCAGCAGCCCTGGCAGGTGGGAATCGCCCGCTGGCGCACCAGGTCCACCACCTCGTTGGGCTGGGGGCCGTAGCCCACCAGATCCCCCAGGCAGGTGATGGTGGCGATGCCCTGCTGGTCGATGTCAGCAAGCACAGCCTCCAGGGCGGCCAGGTTGGCGTGCAGGCAGGAGATCACGGCATGGGACTGGGGCATGGCGATCAGGCGGACGGTGAGGGTGACCTCGATGGCGGCGGGATCGAGATCCTTGCCCTGCACCACCAGGCGCGATAGGCATCGCCATAGGCACCGTTCACCAGTTCAAACCAGAAGCTGCTGAGGCTGGCCGGATCCCACACAGCCCCCGCCAGGTTCCTCTCCCAGGCCTGCAGGCTGCTGAAATCCAGGGTGTCCTGGCGGGGCAGCACGGCGTCACGCCCGAAGTGCAGATGCGCATCCGGGCTGAGATGCAGGGCTTCCAGCTGGGGAATCACGCGACGATCCATCCCGGCAAGCCCAGGCTCCGTTGGCGGCTGGAACTGGGACAGTTCAATCAGGGCGAGCAGGTTGGCGGGGCGGGGTGCCAGGGCCTGGTCAGGGTCGGCCAGATCCTGCAGCCCCGACCGCTGGTCCTGAAGCCAGGTCAGATCGATGCCGCCGTCACGGGCCTGGCTGAGCCCCTCATCGGGTGTACCGGCCAGGCACAAATAGCCGCAGGGGCCAGGGTGGCTCCGGAGCTGGCTGAGGATCCAGGTGGTTTTGCCGCAGCCGGGAGGCCCGGAGATCAGCAGGGTCTGGCTCATGCCGGCGCCACGCAGGCCTCCAGCTGGGCCCTGAGGGCCGCCTGGTCGAGGTCTTTGCCGATCGCCACCACCCTGGTGTGGCGCTCTGAACCTTCGGGCCAGTCGGAATCATCGATCGTGAAGCGCTTGCCGCAGAGGTGAAACAGATGGCGGCGGTTGCTCTCGCGGAACCAGAGCACCCCCTTGGCGCGGAACACCGATTCAGGTAGCTGGTTGTCGAGGAAATGCTGAAAGCGGCGCAGGTCAAAGGGTGCATCCACCGCCAGGCTCACGGAACAGAAGCCCTCCAGCTCCGGGGTATGGGGGTGGTGATGCTCGTGCCCGTTGTGATGATGGTGCTCGCCGTGGGGGTGCGCATGGTCGAGATGCCCGTCGTTGTTCAGCTGTTCACGGGACTCCTCCTGGGCCTGGAGCGATGCCAGACGATCGCTTTCGAATAGCCCCACGCTCAGCAGCAGGCCCAGGGGAACCTCACCGCGGCTGGCCCGCAGGATGCGAGCGTCGGTCTTGATCGCCCGCAGTTCGGCCTCCACCGCGTTGAGCCGTTGCTCATCGACAAGGTCGGCCTTGTTGAGCAGCAGGATGTCGCCGTACACCACCTGGGCACGGGCGATCGGGCTCTCGAGGGCCGTGGCGCTGAAGTGTTCGGCATCGATCACGGTGATGATCGAATCGAGTCGCAGCCGGTCGCGCAGGTCCCCGGCCATAAAGGTGAGCGCCACCGGCAGGGGATCGGCCAGCCCGGTGGTTTCCACCACGATCAGATCGATCGGCTCGGGCCGCTCCAGCACGCGGTGCACGGCCTCCTGCAGCTCGCCGTTGATCGAGCAGCAGATGCAGCCGTTGCTGAGCTCCACCATCGAATCGCTGGTGGCGACCACGAGCTCGTGGTCGATGCCGACTTCCCCGAACTCATTAACCAGCACAGCGCTGCGCAGCCTCTGCTGGTTGCTGAGGATGTGGTTGAGCAGGGTGGTCTTGCCGGCGCCGAGGAAGCCGGTCAGCAGCGTGACGGGGACCTGGATGGCCTGCTGATCCATGGACCGCCAGCGGTGAGAACGGTTCTCATTCTGCCCGATCGACGGTGGTCATGCCGCTGCGGCAGCGCCCCTTCTCCGGCAAAGTGTGCACATGTGCACAAGCCTTCTCGATGTCCACTCCTGAGCGCCACTGCACCTCCAGCCGGGAAGGCAAGGTCGTGCTGTCCTGCTGGATTCCCGAGGGGCTTCGCCAGGAGCTCGATCGCGTCTGGGCCGAGCAGGGCCTCAGACCCCATGGCCGCACCCAGAAAGGCATGGAGTCGATGATCATCTCCTTCTTGGCAAACCATGCAGCAGAGGAGCGATAGTCCTCTGCGTTTGCATCGCCACGAACGCGCGCCGTCATGTCGTTCTGCAAGCCGCCCCATGAGCCAGCACAACCACCAGCCCTCCCGGCTGACCCGCATCGCCCGGGTGTTGCTGTGCCTGGTGTTCATCCATGCCGTCATTGGCAAGCTGACGGGCTTTGCCGGGGTGGCCGGCGCCATCGCCGCCAAGGGACTGCCGCTGGCGCCCGTGCTGCTGGTGGCGGCCATGGCCCTGATGGCGGTGGGTTCAGCGCTGGTGATCAGCGGCTGGAAGGCCCGCCTGGGAGCGGTGCTGCTGCTTTTGTTCCTGGTGCCCACCACCTTGCTGTTCCACGGTGAAGTAGCCGACAAGATGGAGCGCATCCAGCTCCTGAAGAACCTGGCGATCATGGGCAGCCTGCTGCTGGTGGCCGACCAGGACAGCAGGGCCTGAGAAGGGGGATTTCCCAGAACCTGAAACATTTCCGAGGCACCCTGCGCCGCTCCCGGAAACGGGGGGAACACCCCCCGAGCTTGCGTTCATCTATGAGGAGCTGCGGCACTCTCCAAGGAAGTTGCAGGGAGCTGATTTTGAAACGCGAATTACGAGGAGAATTCGCGTTTTTTTCGCGTCAGTTTTTCCCCTTGTGAGATGTTGATCATTTAGCCGGCTGTGTTGTCCGGGCTCCGGGTTATTGCAGGGTTGATCGACGCGCGCGTCAGCGGCGGCGGGGTTGATTGGTTGAGCGCTGAGCTGCTTGCTCTGCTGCATCCATCCGCCTGGCGACAGCCGTGGCCCAGCGCCGGCCGGGATCTCCGCCCCAGCCATCCCAGGCCTGACGGCCTTTGCCGTAGGTCTCCCAGCTGGAGCCCTGCTTGTCGACCTCATGCCTGGAGAAGAAGCTCACCATCCGATCGATCGTCTGCGGTGAGAGCTCCTGGCGATGGAGCAGCTGGCGGGCGCGGGCCAGCCCCACCGGTGTCATGCCGCGATTGGAAGGAGCCTGCTGGGCCCGGCGCTCCAGGGCACGACGAGCGGCAGCCGCCACCGGCTCCGGTGGCCGGAACGAAAGGCCGGCATAGAAGTTGCGCGGCCGCCGTGCCATTGGGCTTCCAGCGGTCTCAGCGCCGAGCCCCGCGGCCGTTGACCGCGAAGGACGCCCGGTAGAGCTCAGAAGCCGACATCGCCTGGGGGTTGATCGGCTCGCCGTTGCTGCCGATGCCCGACACCGTCAGCCCCCCGGCGGCCTGCATTCCTGCCGGGCCCCGCTGCTGGAACAAGAAGCCGTAGACGGGATGCACGCGCATCTGATCGAGGAACTCGGTGGTGGTCATCGGCCGCAAGCTGTGCTCGGCTGGGCGAGGGGAGCAGGCCAGGGCTGCGCAGCCCCGACAGCGGCCCCAGCCACACCGCCCCGAAGCAGGGGGTGAGCAGCGCCGGGGTGGTGGCTGAAACGGGCCGGATGCCCACGGTCGACCAGGCCACATCGGCCGCCAGCCAGTCCCAGGGTTGGGACGACGTCAATGGCAGCACCGCCCCGCGGGTGAGATAGCCCTCGTAGGTGAAGTCCCCCGTGTCGACGCCGGGGGAGTTCTCCTTGCTGGAGATCCCCCGCAGGCGCTTGAGAAACCCCTCGAACAGGAACCTCCCCGTGCGCTCCGAATCGAGCACGCCGGGGATGGCGTTGGAGAACAGCAGGATGCGGGCATTGGCATAGGGCCGCCGTGAAGCCACCGCCGTTGCCGCTCAGCTGCGGGTCGCGGCTCCAGTTCGCCAGGGTGGGGAGCATCAGCAGCAGGGCCTGGGCATGGCTGCCCCGCTGGCGGCGGAGAGCGGCCTCGATCGAAAGCCCCTCGCCGTAGCGGGTGGTGATCTCCTCGCGGAGGAGTTCGGTGTCGATGGCGGCGATCGCGTCAATTTCTCTCCGGGCTGTGGGGATGGCATCGGGGTAGGGCTGCTCGAGATCCGCCATCGCGTCGTTGATGGCTCGGATCGCCGGCAGCCGGGCCGGGATCGAGAGAGCAACGCGGATGGCTTCCAGGTCAGCAGCGCGCCAGCGGTAGGGCGAATCGTTGGGGGTCTGGCTCATGCGGCGGCAGCGGCTGCCTCCTGTTGCCGCCGCAGGCCATGGTCTCGGAAACGCTGCCAGACTTCCCTCAGGAGGCCGAGCCATGAACGAGATCCTGTTTGTCGTAGAGGAGGCCGATGACGGCTCCTACAGGGCCAGTGCTGTGGGAACGGCCATCCATACCGAGGCAGACAGCCTGGAGGAGCTGCACCAGGAGATCCGCGATGCCGTGCACTGCCACTTCGAGGAAGGGGAAGCACCGCCTCTGATCCGGCTGCATCACGTCCGCCAGGAATTGCTGGCCCTGTGAAGATCCCCCGCGACCTCAACGGTGCGGACCTGGCGAAGCGACTGGCGGTCTACGGGTACAGCGTCACCCGGCAGAGCGGCAGCCACATGCGCCTCAGCCGTCAAACAGCCGATGGGCAACAGCACCTCACCATCCCGGCCCACAAGCCAATGCGGGTGGGCACTCTGAGGCAGATCCTCAAGGACGTGGCCAGCCAGAGCGGAGTGAGCCTTGAGGAGGTTGTTCAGGCCATCGGTGGCTGAGCAGCTGCCGGTTCGTGAGCGCCTTGAGCCTGTCTCCCCTCCCCGGCCTTGGTGGCCGGGCTGTCATCCAGCGTCGGACTGCTGATGGCGTTGGCCGTGGCCAGGGCCAGCTGATGGCGCAGCTCCTCCCGGCTGATCACCCCCTTGTCAAACAGCTCGATCCATTCCTTCACCTGGGGCTGCGGCTGGATCGGTGGCGTCAGCGGACTCACCGTCACCTGCAGGCCGGCATCGGGATCCAGCGGTTCACCGGTCAGCGCGCTGCACCAGTGCTGGAGGAGGGTGGAGAACAGCGACGCCTTCTGGATCGCCATCGCCTGCAGCAGCGCATAGCTCTGGGACGTGGTGAGGCTGATCTCCATCTCGGTGCGGGCGGCGCCGCGGTTCTGACTAGGGATCAGGGCATCCCG
>CAIRWM010000110.1 GCA_903882285.1 uncultured cyanobacterium | reverse complement strand
CAGAGGTTGCCGGCGATCAGCCCGGACACCTGAATGGTGCCGTTGTTGGTGAGGCCATCGCTGGCGCTGCTGCCCGTGTCCGCCAGCAGGGCGAAGCTGGGCGCCGGCGGAGGGGCCTGGGTGACGGTGCGCGGCTCGCCGAAGAACTCCGTGGTGCCGCCCAGGGGATCACTGGTGGTGGCCACCACCCGCACCTGGGCCCCCGCGTAGTTCTGACCCAGCGGGATCGCCAGGGTGGCGCCCACCTCACCGGTGATGTCACTCCAGCTGGAGTCCTTGAGCGTCTGCCAGCGGTAGGCGACCGTGGTGGCACCATCCGCATCGACGAGGTTCGAAAGGGACGCAACGAGGGACTCCCCTTCCTGGGTGACGCCGGAGAGGGAAAGGCTGCCGGTGGCGGCGTGGTCGAGGGGCTGCACAAGTAGCAGCTGGCTGGCGGCCAGGCTGTGGCCATGGCCGTCCGCCACCGTGTAGTGGAGCTCGAGCGGTCCCACATAGGCCGGGTCGTAGCCGGCGGCCGTGGGGTCGATCGAGAAGGTGCCGTCGCCGTTGTCGGCGAACCAATCGCCCAGCTCGGTGCTGAGGCCGCTCACCGTCAGGGGATCGCCGTCGGGGTCGTGGAAGCCCTGGGTGAGCAGGGCCGCGCTGAGGGTGAAGGGCTCGCCGGCCAGGGCGCCCGGCAGCACGGCGGTGGAGGAACCCACCGGCGCCTGGTTGATCGCCTGACTCAGCACGGACAGCGGGATCTGGCTGAGGCTGAGATCCCAGTTGGAGATGAAATCCGCCCACTCGGTCTCGATCGAATCGCCGCCGCCGAGGAGCGTCACCGCCTTGCCGATGTGGGCGTTGCGCTGCACGAGCATCGTGAGCGTGGTGGTGCCCGCCAGCTGCGGATGCAAGGCCACCAGATCGCTGGCGCTGGCGAGGTTCACGGTCTGCCCGTTGGCGGCCCGCTCCAGCAGCAGGGCCGTGAGCGCCGCGCCACCGGGATCGGTGTTGTAGGAACCGTTGGTGGGATTGGCGATGGCGGTGGAGCAGAGGATCGCCACCTGCACCTCCAGCTTGGCCAGCGCCAGGGCGGAGGCGGTGTCGCCCACGCCGCTCTGCAGGATCTGGAACGCATTCGTGCTCAGCAGGTTCGTCACCGCCGCCGGCACCTTCAGGGCCGCACGGATCTTCTGCATCGCAGAGTTCGGCGTCTCCCCCTGGTCGATGGCGCTCATCAGCAGGGTGGTGAGCGGGGTATGCACCGCCGCGGACACCGGACCGCCCACATTCATCAGGCTCAGCACCGGTTCGCCATCGCCCCCGGCGGCGAGCACCAGCAGGCCGCCGCTGCTGTGGCTCTCGGGATGGCCGTTGGCGTCGCTGTAGCTCACCTGAGCGGAGAGGGAGTGGTTGGCATCCCCCTCCTGCACCACGTAGGAGAACTCGGTGGCGCCCTCGATCTGCTGGCCGTCGCGGAACCACTGCACCGTTTCATCGCCGCTGAGGCCGTCGGCGTCGGAGAGCGCGGCCTGCACCGTGGCCCCCTCCGCCACCGGACCGTTGAAGGGCTGTCCCCAGCCATCGGTGAGCACCACCACCCCGGCGTGGTTCACGGGCGGGGGCGGCGGCGTTCCGGGCTCCACCGTCACCAACGTGGTGGCACCGGGCGCGCTGAAGGCGAACAGGCCGTCGCTGAACTGCAGCTGCTCCACGCCCACCAGCACGTCGACCCCTTCCCCCTGGCCGCTGGCGTCCACCGTGATGGCGCCGCTGAGGGAATCCACGCTCAAGGCATAGGCCGTGCTCGCGCCGCCGTAGACGGCCGTGTCGAGGTCGGCACCGCCATCGAGAAGGTCGTTGCCGCCATCTCCCTTGAGCTGGTCGTCGCCCGTGCCTGCGAAAACCTTGTCGTTGCCGGCGCCGGCCACCACGATGTCGGCCCCACCACCGGCGTAAACCGTGTCGTCGCCGGCCTGGAGGTCGAAGTATTCGTCCTTGGCGCTGCCGGTGCTGATGTCGTTGCCGGCGCTGCCACCGCCGGGATTGGCCACGTTGAAAATAGACCCGGTAACCTGGGCCATAGTGGATCCGCAGCTCAGAGACTCCCGACCCAACGGGCCGAACATCGCCTGGATTGCCGCAGATGACGCGTTCAATCCTGGCCTGAATGAACGCCTTAGCCCTGAGATCCCGAAGGCCTCTGAGCCATGTTGTCGCGAATTGCCAAGAACACCGGTCTTCAACCAGGTGATCTGTGATGCTGGCGGCAAATCGGCTAACAATGCCATACACCAGACCCGCCACCATGATGATCTGGTCTCTCCTTTACCTCTTTGCGGGCTGGTGATGGCAAGTGTTAGACAGGATGGATGTAGCCATTCAAAATGCGGAGAAGGCATGATGGCAGTAGACAGGCAAAGCTGTTCCAGTTCGCCTCAGCGAGGAGAGTCATGAGACGCTGGCTCGCAAGATGACTTAACTTATGCTGCAAACGAGGACGTGTTAATGCGGGACAACTTCTCAGCAGCTACCAAGGAGCTATTGGCTAAGCGAGCTGGGCTTGTATGCTCTAATCCAGAGTGCCAACAACCCACAAGTGGCCCTCAGGTCAACCCGCAAGGTGTCGTCAATATCGGAGTGGCAGCTCATGTAACAGCAGCCTCACCTGGCGGAGCAAGATATGATCCGGAACTATCTCCAGAGCAGCGTATTGACTCATCAAATGGAATCTGGCTGTGTCAGACATGCTCGAAGCTGATAGATAGCGACTGCGAGCGTTTCACGCGTGAGGTTCTCGAGGGATGGAAGCGAGCTGCTGAACGCTCGGCTGCACAGGTATTAACACAAGGCCGTCAAGCGGGAATCTCCAATACACAGCAGATGGGATTCGCCAAAATAGAACGCTTAATGCCAGCACTTCTTGAAGAGATGCGTGGAGATCTGAAGAATCACCCTACTACACGCGAGTTCATCATAATGGATCGCAGATGGATCTACAATGGATCGGGTGTTCTGATGTACTACTACAATGATCACGATGATCTGGACGGCAAGATTCAGGTTCTTGCCAACATGGGATTTGTCCATGATGTGACTTACAACAATGTCAAGAGGTATCATTTTAGCGAGGAACTGGTCGACTACCTTGGAGGTTGATTTGTTGATTGAATCATCTGTCTAACGAACAAGGATAGATCGCGCGTAAGCCGCGATCTTGTCCAGTTGTTGGACTAGCCCTTTGTCGCGATTGGCCAACAGCTTACGGTAGATATGTCCGCCCGGATCTCAGCTTTCGTTCAGGATTCTGCCTGGATCAGACGTGCTGCCTGGGATGATCACCGCCGCTTCTGATTGTGACAAGTAACTTTATCGCATGACTAAGCGAGGGGCGATCTTCCTGCTGCCAGCGCAGCGCTCTTGCGCCCCGTCAAGGATGGCTTGACGCAAAAGATTCATTCGTATGATTGGCACATCAGAGCGGTTCAGCACAGTCTGTGATGGCTGGGCCCCACCATGCGAGCCAGGATCGTCATCACCTTGCCGCATCGTTCACAGAGCACCGCCGGGCGTGGAGGCAGGGGATCTGGCGCTTGGCATTGAGGTGGCCAGCTTGGAGACGTGATCAGCTGCGCCGACATTTGATCGAAGAAGGCCACCACCGCTGGATGCCGAGGCTCTTTGCGCTGGTAATAACTCAGCAGGATGCCCGAATCCACCAGGATTCTCCGCATCAGTGCCGCTGCGAGCGCTCGGCGTTGCCGGCGGGGGGGGGTGTCGAGGAAGTGGGCTGGATGGCCGCCTGCTGCAGGCTGTTGGTGGAAGCTCGCGCGGATCACCCCCCGGCCATCAGCCCGAGGCCGTGCAGGCCCTCGTAGAGCAGGTAGGCGGCGAACACCAGGGCCAGCACCCCCACCAGCGGTTCGGCGCTGTGTTGCAGCCAGTTCTCCAGCTTCTCGATCGTGCCGCGGATGCCCCCCTGGCTGGCGATCCAGGCGATCGGGGGAAGCAGCAGCAGCGAGCTGGCCGCCAGCGCGTAGAGGCCGGTGATCTCCAGGTCGGCGCGGGCGCCGGGGTGGTTGATCAGCAGCAGGCCTGCCTCCTTCAGGTAAAACACCAGGTTTTCCGGGGTGAGCAGGGCCCCCGCCGCCCCGATCGCCACCAGCACCCAGGTGTCCACCTCCGGCAGGCGGTTCATCAGCCGCAGGGCCATGCCCTCCTCGCCGATCGTGGCCTGGGGGGTGAGCTGATACAAGCCCAGGGCCAGCAGGCCGCCGGCACCGAGCAGGTCGATCAGCACCTGCTCCCGCTCGCCGTGCTCGAGGCTGATGGCGAAGTGATGGCCCAGCAGCATCAGCGCCGCCACCGCCAGCACGTTGGCCAGGGTCCAGCCGAGCACGTAAGCGAAGGAGCGGCGCAGCGGATTGCGGCCCAGCAGCAGCAGGGTCACCACGCCGATATGAAGCGGACTGAAGGCGATGCCGATCCCGAACAATGACGACTGGGAGAAAAGGCTCGGGCTCATCGGCCCACCTTACCCAGATGCGCTGGACGCAAGCGCCGCTGCCGGCTGCGGTGGTGTCGCCCAGTCGGCCGCATTGAGCAGGGGGAAGAGCCCATCCTCGCGGGCCACCGCCGCCAGCCATGCGGGCGGCAGGGGCGTGCCGTGGTCGATCGCGTCGATCAGCCGCCAGAAGCGGTCGAGGTGGCGGTGGATCCGCTCGCGCGCCAGCTCGGTGGTGGTGCCCGCCCGCAGGATGAAGCTCCAGTCGGAGCTCTGGGCCAGCAGCAGCTCCCGGCCCGCCTGGGTGAGCCAGTCGCGCTGCTCGGCGCTGCCGACACCGCGGTTGACGCGCCGCACCATCGCCTGGGAGGCCCGCTGCCATTCGGCCACCACCCAGGCGTTGCTGTCGTTGAGCCAGTAGTCGTGGTAGCCCCCCTGGCCCCAGCTGGAGGGCGAGGGGCGGCACACCTGCAGGGTCTGGCCGCCGGCCAGCACGTCGCGCAGGTGGGTGAAGCGCACCTCGGCCTGGGGCCCCTGCCGGAACAGTTCGGCCAGGAAGCGGGGCCCCTCGAACCACCAGTGGCCGAACAGCTCGGCATCGAAGGGCGCCACCAGCAGCGGCGGCCGGCCGATCGTGCCGGCGAGGGCCTCCAGTTGGCGCCCGCGCCCGCGCAGGTAATCGGCGGCGTGCTCCTGCAGGCGCTGGGCCGCCACCTGGGGCTCATAGGGCCGCTTGGCCTCCAGGGGGCAGCCCTGGCCGCTGACCCGGTGCAGCTTCAGCCCCAGGGGCCGGCGGCTGCGGATGCCGGCCTCCTCAAGCCGTTCCTCGGGCAGATCCCAGCCGAGATCGCGGTGGAACTCGCGATAGGCGCCATCGCCGGGGTAGCCCTGGCTGGCGCTCCAGACCGGCAGGGTGGATTCGCTGTCGCGGGCGAAGAAGCCCACCCCCGCCGGCGAGCAGATCGGCGCGTAGACGCCATAGCGGGGCCGGGGCAGGGCATGCAGCAGGCCGTGGCCGTCGAGCAGGGTGTAGCGCAGGCCGCAGCTGGCCAGCTGGGCGTCGAGGTCTTCGTAGTAGGCGCACTCCGGCAGCCAGATGCCGAGGGGCCGTTCGCCCAGCAGCCGCTGGTGTTCGCGCACGGCGGTGAGCAGCTGGGCCCGCACCGCCTCCGGTGTGTCACGCAGCAGCGGCAGGTAGCCGTGGGTGGCGCCGCAGGTGATCAGGTCGAGCACGCCGGCCCGCCGCAGCTGCCGGAAGCGGGGCAGCAGATCGCCCTCGCAGGCCAGGAACTGTTCCTCGGTGGCCCGCAGCCGCTGGCGCAGGTCGTCGGCCGGGGCGGCCAGCTCGGCGGGGGCCTCCTCCAGCAGCACCAGGCGCTGCTCCAGCCAGGGCTGGAAGCGGCGGTTGAGCCCGGCGTCGCTCAGCAGGGAGAGCAGGGTGGGCGAGAGGCCCAGCGTCAGCCGGGGCCGCTGGGCCGGGTCGGCGGCGGCGGCCTCCAGCACCTCCAGCAGCGGCAGATAGCACTCCTGCAGCGCCTGGAAGTACCAGTCTTCCTCGAGGGAGCCCGGCTCGCCCGAGCGCACATAGGGGAGGTGGGCGTGAAGGACCAGGGCCAGATCGCCTGCGGCCATGGATCTTGCGCGATGGCCGCAGTGTAGGCGCCCTGCCTAGGCTGATCGCGGCGTTGCCCTCCCTCGGCCATGCAGCGGGTCCTGGCGGTAGACGGCCACAGCATGTTCTATGCCCAGCAGAAGGCGGGCTGGTTCTTCGATCCGCGCCGCCTGCTGGCGCTGGCGGCGGAGGGCGGGCCCAGCGGCGCTCCGGTGGAGCTGGCCAGCGCCTTCTGGTACGCCGGGCTGAAGGATCCCTCCGACCAGCGCCCCTTCCGCGATGCCCTCATCAGCCTGGGCTTCACCGTGCGCACCCGGCCCCTGCGCGAGCTGGGCAGTGGCGGCAGTGAGGCCGGCGGCGGCGGCGGTGGCGAGCGGGAGATGCGCCATTACGTGCGCGCCAACCTCGACGTGGAGATCGCCATCGACCTGCTCACGGTGGCGCCGCGCACAGACGAAATCTGGCTGCTGAGCGGCAGCCGCGACCTGGAGCGCCTGGTGGAGGTGCTGCGCGCCCGGGGCCTGCGCATCGTTCTGATCAGCACCGAGGGCATGGTGGCCCGGGAGTTGCGCAATGCCGCCGATCGCTTCCTGGATCTGGCCAGCCTGCGGCCGCAGCTGGAGCGCAGCGAGGCGCTGCAGGCGCCGGTGTTCCAGCGGGGTGGCTAGGCCCTCCATGGGGCGGGGGTGACCCCAGCTCAGCTGACAGCCCAGGCCGTAGAATGGGCTCAACTCATAATCATTCCGCTTTAACGGCTGCGAGTTTTCATGGCGCGCGATCCCGGCCGGGTCCTGATCTTCGACACCACCCTCCGCGACGGTGAGCAGTCGCCCGGCGCCAGCCTCAACCTTGAGGAGAAGCTGGCGATCGCCCAGCAGCTCGCCCGCCTCGGCGTCGACATCATCGAGGCCGGCTTCCCCTTCGCCTCCAGCGGCGATTTCAACGCCGTGCAGCGCATCGCCGCCAGCGTCGGCACCCCCGAGGGGCCGGTGATCTGCGGCCTGGCCCGCGCCGCCCGCGGCGACATCAAGGCCTGCGCCGACGCCGTCGCCCCGGCTGCCCACCGCCGCATCCACACCTTCATCGCCACCAGCGACATCCACCTGGAGCACAAGCTGCGCAAGTCCCGCGCCGAGGTGCTGGAGATCACCCGCGAGATGGTCGCCTATGCCCGCTCCCTCGTCGATGACGTCGAGTTCTCCTGCGAGGACGCCGGCCGCAGCGACCCCGAGTACATGCACCAGGTGATCGAGGCGGCGATTGGGGCCGGTGCCACCACGATCAACATCCCCGACACCGTCGGCTACGCCACCCCGGCCGAGTTCGGCGCCCTGATCGCCGGCATCAACGCCGCCGTGCCCAACATCGATCAGGCCGTGATCTCGGTGCACGGCCACAACGACCTCGGCCTCGCCGTGGCCAACTTCCTCGAGGCGGTGAAAAACGGTGCCCGCCAGCTGGAGTGCACGATCAACGGCATCGGCGAGCGGGCCGGCAACGCCTCGCTCGAGGAGCTGGTGATGGCGTTGCACGTGCGCCGCAGCTACTTCAATCCCTTCCTGGGCCGGCCCGCGAGCAGCAGCGAGCCGCTCACCAACGTGCGCACCGAGGAGATCACTAAAACGTCGCGCCTGGTCAGCAACCTCACCGGCATGGCGGTGCAGCCCAACAAGGCGATCGTGGGGGCCAACGCCTTCGCCCACGAATCGGGCATCCACCAGGACGGCGTGCTCAAGCACCGCCTCACCTACGAGATCATCGACGCCCGCACCGTCGGGCTCACCGACAACCGCATCTCCCTGGGCAAGCTCTCCGGCCGCAGCGCCTTCCGCGCCCGCCTCGAGGAGCTCGGCTACAGCCTCGAGCGCGACGACCTCGACGACGCCTTCGCCCGCTTCAAGGAGCTGGCCGATCGCAAGCGCGAGATCAGCGACCGCGACCTTGAGGCGATCGTCAGCGAGCAGGTGCAGCTGCAGGACGAGGCGCGCTTCACCCTTAAGCGCGTTCAGGTGAGCTGCGGCACCGGGCTGCAGCCCACCGCCACCGTCACCCTGGAAACCGCCGACGGCGCCGAACTCACCGAGGCGGCCATCGGCACCGGCCCGGTGGATGCGGTCTGTCAGGCCCTCAACCGGCTGGCCCAGGTGCCCAATGAGTTGGTGGAGTTCAGCGTCAAGTCGGTCACCGAGGGCATTGATGCCATGGGCGAGGTGACGATCCGCCTGCGGGCGGGTGGCGTGCTCTATTCGGGTCATGCCGCCGACACCGACATCGTGGTGGCAGCGGCCCAGGCCTTCGTCAATGCCCTCAACCGCCTGGTGGCGGGAGGCCAGCGCGCGCCGCTCCACCCCCAGAAGGCACCGCTGCCGGTGGCCGAGATCCCCAGGCTCTGACCCCCCATGTCCCTTCCCGCCAGCGGCCCGCAGCGCTCCCCCCTGGCCAGTGCCCTGCAGCTGGCGCTGCTGCTGCTGGTGGCCCTGCTGGTGCTGCTGCCGCTGCTGTGGCTGGTGAGCACCTCGCTCAAGGGGCCGGCCGAGAACATCTTCACCAGTCCGCCGGCCCTGCTGCCGGCCCAGCCGAGCCTGGCGGCCTATCGCCAGCTGTTCGCCTCCAACCCGATGGCCACTTACCTGCTCAACAGCACGATCGTCAGCGCCCTGGCGGTGCTGGCCAACCTGCTGTTCTGCTCCCTGGCCGCCTACCCCCTGGCGCGCATGAACTTCCGCGGCCGGGGCCTGGTGCTGGCCCTGGTGGTGGCCACGATCCTGATCCCCTTCCAGGTGGTGATGATCCCCCTCTATCTGCTGATGGTGCAGATCGGGCTGCGCAACACCCTCTGGGCGCTGATCCTCCCCCAGGCCGCCACCGCCTTCGGCATCTTCCTGCTGCGTCAGAGCTTTGTTGGGGTCCCGCTGGAGCTGGAGGAGGCGGCCCGCATCGACGGCTGCACGCCCGTGGGCGAGTGGTGGAACGTGATGCTGCCGGCGGCCCGGGCCGATCTGATCACCCTGGCGATGTTCGTGTTCATCGGCACCTGGAGTGACTTCCTCTGGCCGCTGATCATCCTCGACGACCCCGGCCTCTACACCCTGCCCCTGGGCCTGCAGCAACTGGCCAGCAGCTTCTCGCTCGACTGGCGCCTGGTGGCGGCGGGTTCGGTGGTCTCGATCCTGCCGGTGCTGGCCCTGTTTGTGCTGCTGCAGCGATTCATCCTGCCCAGCGCCAGCGGCGACGCGGTCAAGGGCTGAGCCGCGCCGTGTCACAACTGGCTCTGCAGCTTGGCGAAGCTCAGCGGCATGGGGCGAGCGGTGACGACGAGCTCTATCCTCGAAGTCTTGCCTCCACCCCATGGCCCAGCCCCTGCCGGTCACCCTGCTCGGCTATGGCGCGGCGACACTGACCACCCTCAGCTTCTTCCCTCAGGCGATCAAGACGGTGCGCAGCGGTGACGCCAGCGCCATCTCCCTGCCGATGTACGTGCTGTTCACGCTGGGCATCATCCTCTGGAGCGCCTACGCCCTGATCACCGGCGATGGTCCGCTGATCGCCGCCAATGCGATCACGCTGGTGCCGGCGCTGATCGTGCTGGAGCGCAAGATCAGCTCCCTGCGGGCCAGTCCCGGCTCCAGGCTCTGGAGGGGGCGGTGAGTGCCACGTCCGGCGCCGGTTCGGCGCTGCTGGCCAATCAGGCCCTGCTGGTGGCCCTCGGGGCCGTACCCGGGGCCTGGCTGCGCTTTCGGGTCGTCAACCACCTGAGCCCGCTGCTGCCCCGGCGGCACTGGGGCACGTTCGGCGTCAACCTGATCGCCTGCTTCACCATCGGTCTGCTCAGTGCGCTCGATCGCCGCTGCGGCCCCGGCGGCAGCCCCCTGCTGCTGCTGCTGGGCACCGGATTCCTCGGCAGCTTCAGCACCTTTTCCACCTTCATGGGGGAGGTGCTGGCGGCCCTGCGCGAGCGCCACGCTGGAGAGGCGCTGCTGCTGCTGGCAGGGTCGCTGCTCGGCGGCCTGCTGGCGGTCAGCGCCGGCCTGGCGGTGGGGGGCTGAGTGATGGCCCCCAGTTCCAGCTCGAGCTCCAGTTCCAGCTCGGCGTCGAGCCTCCGCCGCGAAGTCGACGACCTCACCCTGGTGGCGCTCGGCGCCATCCCGGGGGCCTTGCTGCGCTGGCAGCTGCAGCTTCTCTCGCCGGCGGCCACCACCGCCACCGACCTCGCCGCCGCCACCCTCGCCGCCAACCTGCTCGGCAGCCTGCTGCTGGGGGTGATCCTCGGGCTGGGCCAGCGGCGGCCCCGCCTGATGCTCTGCGGGGGGATCGGCTTCTGCGGTTCGCTCACCACCTTCAGCTCCTGGATGCTGCAGCTGGTCCAGGTGCTGCAGCAGGGCAGGACCAGCGCCGCCCTGTTGCTGCTGGTGCAGAGCCTGCTGGGGGGGCTGCTGGCCGTGGCTGCGGGGCTGGCCCTGGCCGGCGGCCTGCAGCGCCTGAGGTGCCAACACTTCAGGCGCAGAGCCCTCAGGCGCTGAAGGCCTTGCGGGCCGGCAGGGGGTAGGGGATGCGACGGTGGCGCATGCGCTTCCACACCCGCACGAAGGCGATGATCACCAGCTCCAGCTCGGCCCGGCCGATGCCGCTGGCGGCCAGCTGGCCGTCGGCCTGGCGGGCCTCGACGATGCGGCGCACCATCGAACGCGCCTCCTCTTCACTGGTGCCCGGAGGCAGGGAGCGCAGCGCCGCCTCGCAGCCGTCGGCCAGCATCAGGATCGCGGTTTCGCGGCTGCGGGGGATCGGACCCCGGTAGCGGAAGCGTTCCTCCGGCACGGCCGCGTCCCGTTCCCGAGCCGCGTGCAGGAAGTAGCCCATCTTCAGGCTGCCCTGGTGTTCGGGGATGAAGTCGGCCAGGGGGCGGGGCAGCCGGTAGCGGCGCGCCAGCTTGAGACCCTCATCCACGTGGGCCTGGAGGATGGCGGCGCTGGCGAAGGGATCGTCGAGGCGGTCGTGGGGGTTGCCGCTCGCCTCGTCCTGATTTTCGATGAACCAGGAAGGCCCGTGCAGCTTGCCCACGTCGTGGTACAGAGCGCCGGTGCGAATCAGATCCACATCCGCCTGAATGGCGCGGGCCCCCTCCTCCGCCAGGCCGGTGATCATCAGGGTGTGCTCGAAGGTGCCCGGTGCCTCGGTGGACAGCCTCCGCAGCAGCGGCCGTTCCAGATCCGCCAGTTCCATCAGCCGCGCCCGGGTCATCAGGCCGAAGAAGCTCTCCACCAGCGGCGCCAGGATCAGGCCGGCCAGCAGCAGGCCCCCCACCAGCATCCCCTCGCTGACCAGATCGGTTCCGCGCAGCAGATGGCCGTCGCCGCCAGGATTGCGTCCGGCCAGCTGGCAGAGGTGGATCACCAGGCCCTGCAGCAGGACCGCCCCGAGCGGTAGCAGCACGGCCAGCTGCAGCAGCTGGGCCCGGTTGCGCTGGCGGCCGGCCAGCACGGCTGCTACCACCGCCACCAGCACCGCCAGGGCGAGGCGGATCCCGACGATGTCACTGAGGGGATAGGGCCACAGCAGGCTGGCCACCGCCAGCCAGGCCAGCCCCGCCACCGTGCCCAGACCCTGGGCCAGCAGCAGGGTGGGGGGCACCAGCAGGGCGAGCGGGCTGGCCGAGCTGCCCAACCAGAGCTTGCAGCCCTGCACCACCAGCAGCATGGCCAGGGCCAGCAGGGCCTGGCGCGGTTCGGTGCTGGCGCGCCAGCGGCGCATCACCAGCAGCATCACGGCGCAGGCGGCGACGCCTTCACTGAAGTGGCCCAGCCAGGCCAGCGGGCGAGGGCGGCGGTTGATCAGTCCGAAGTAATCGAGCACATCGAAGGCCTGGGGGGTGATCGGCTCCCCCTGACGGCTGATCAGATCGCCCTGGCGCACCGCGATCGTGGGGATGCCCTGCTGCGTCACCAGCTCCTCGATGCGGCGCTGGCTGAGGAAGGCGTCACTGCGCAGATTGGTGCGGCCCTGGAGGCTGTCGACCACGAGCCGGCTGCCGAGGCTGCGGCCGGGTGGCGGCTGCTCCTCCAGCTGCAGGCTGGCGGCCTGCAGCAGCGGCCGGTCGGCGACGCTGGCCACCACCCCCTGGCTGAGCATGCGCAGCTGGGCCTGGCGGACGGCCCGCTGCCAGGCGAGCAGCTGCGCCGGGCTGAGGCCCTGCAGCCAGCCGCGCTCCTGGGGGGTGAGATTGAGGGGGTCCAGCTGCTGCGGGCCGCCGCTGAGCTGGCGCTGCACCTGTTCCAGCAGACGGTCGAGTTCCGCCTCCATCTGTCGGCTGGCCCGCTCATCCACCACCTGCACCTGGGTGCGCGGTCCCATGCGGCTGCGGCGCTGCTCCAGGGCGGCGCTGTCCACCACGGTGGCGCTCTTCGGGGCCCGGGCCGTGAAGGGCGACGGCAGGCCCGGGCGCGGGTTCGGCTCCACCAGCCAGGGCCAGCTGGCCAGCAGAGATACCAGCACGCAGGTCAGCACCACGGCGGTCATGCCGCCGCCGCGCCAGGTGACGATCGCCTGCCGGGGGCGCTCCAGGCGCAGAAGGCGTCGCCACAGGGACCGCAGCCGCCGCAGGACGTTGACCATGACGTAATGCACTGAATGCAACGCTAGCGGTGGCGGCAAGCGGCTCGGCATGCTGGGGAAACCTGCCCGTTTCTCCGTCGATGGCCACCCTGCTCGATGGTCGCCGCCTGGCCGCCGCGATTGAACAGCGGCTGCAGACCGTGATCGCTGCCGGTCGGGCCGCCGGCGTCCGTCCGCCCGGACTGGCGGTCCTGCGCGTCGGTGACGATCCGGCCAGCGGCGTCTACGTGGCCAACAAGGAGAAAGCCTGCGCTCGCATCGGCATCGAAAACCTGGGGGCCCACCTGACGGGCGACACGCCGGCGGCGGCGGTGCTGGAGCGGATCGAGGCGCTCAACGCCGACCCCCGCGTCGACGGCATCTTGCTGCAGCTGCCCCTGCCGGCCGGGCTGGAGGAGGGCCCCCTGCTGGCGGCGATCGATCCCGACAAGGACGCCGACGGCCTGCACACCCTCAACCTCGGCCGGCTGCTCAAGGGGGAGCCGGGCCCGCGCAGCTGTACCCCCGCCGGGGTGATGGCCCTGCTGGCCGAGGCCGGCGTGGCGCTGCGTGGCCAGCGGGCCGTGGTGGTGGGCCGCAGCATCCTGGTGGGCCAGCCGATGGCCCTGATGCTGCAGGCGGCTGATGCCACGGTGAGCGTGGCCCATTCGCGCACAGCCGATCTCGCCGCGCTCACCCGGCAGGCCGACGTGCTGGTGGTGGCGGCCGGCCGGCCCGGGATGGTCGGCGCCGAGCACGTCAGGCCCGGGGCGGTGGTGGTGGACGTGGGCATCCACCGCCGGCCGGAGGGCGGCCTCTGCGGCGACGTGCGCTTCGATGAGGTGGAGCCGATCGCCCGGGCAATCTCGCCGGTGCCGGGGGGCGTGGGGCCCATGACCGTGGCGATGCTGCTGGTCAACACCGTGGTGTCGTGGGCCTCCCGCCACGGGCTGATCCATGGCCTCGACGATCTCCTGCCCTGAGCCCGCCCGCTCCCGGCAGACCGCGCCCCAGACGCCCGGGCGGCCCTCCTGCGAGAATCCCCCCAGCACCCTGGAGCCCATGACCGCGGCGGTGAGCACGGCCTTCGACTTCGCCGCCTATCTGGAGGCAGCCCGCCAGCGCGTCGAGGCGGCCCTCGATGGCTCACTCGGTCCGGAGCGGCCTGAATCCCTGCGGGAGTCGATGCGTTACTCCCTGCTGGCGGGCGGCAAGCGGCTGCGGCCGATCCTCTGTCTGGCGGCCTGCGAACTGGCGGGTGGCGACGCCGAGCAGGCGATGCCCACGGCGGTGGCGCTGGAGATGATCCACACCATGTCGCTGATCCATGACGACCTGCCCGCCATGGACAACGACGACCTGCGCCGCGGCCGGCCCACCAACCACAAGGTGTTCGGCGAGGCCAACGCGATCCTGGCCGGCGACGCCCTCCTCACCCGCGCCTTTGAGATGGTGGCCCTGCGCAGCCCCGGCGTGCCGCCGCAGCGCCTGCTGGCCGTGGTGGGTGAACTCAGCCTGGCTGCCGGTGCTCCCGGCCTGGTGGGTGGCCAGGTGGTCGATCTGGAGTGCGAGGCCAAGCAGGTGGATCTCGAGACGCTCGAGTACATCCACCTCCACAAGACCGGTGCCCTGCTGCGCGCCTGCGTGCTCAGCGGAGCCCTGGTGGCGGGGGCGGGCGAGGAGCTGCTCACCGCCCTGCGCACCTATGCCCGCGGCATTGGCCTGGCCTTCCAGATCATCGATGACATCCTTGATGTCACCGCCAGCAGCGAGGTGCTCGGCAAGACCGCCGGCAAGGATCTCACCGCCGACAAGACCACCTACCCCAAGCTGCTGGGGCTGGAGGAATCGCGCCGCCGCGCCGAGGCCCTGGTGGCCGAGGCGAAGCAGGCCCTGGACCCCTGGCGCGCCAGCGCCGCCCCCCTGTTGGCCCTGGCCGACTACATCACCAGCCGCGACCGATGACTCCTGCCATCTCCAGTGATTCGGGCCATGTGCTGCTGATGCTGCGCGACCTGCTCGACAACGCCGTCCTCTGGTGGGGGCTGGCGGCCTGCGGCCTGGCCCAGCTCTCGAAGCTGGTGGTGGAGCTGGTGGTGCACCGCCGCTGGAACCCCCGGGTGCTGATCGAAACCGGCGGTATGCCCTCCAGCCACTCGGCCCTGATGACAGGCACCGCCGCTGGCCTGGGCTGGACTGCCGGCTTCCAGGACCCCCTTTTCGCCCTGGCGGCCGCCCTCTGCTTCGTGGTGCTCTACGACGCCAGTGGCGTGCGCCGGGCCGCCGGCCTCACCGCCGCCCGCGTCAATGCGATTGCCGAGGGCCAGGAGATCGCCGGCTCGCTCTGGCCCGGACCGCTCAAGGAAAACCTTGGTCACACCCGGCTTGAGGTGCTGGTTGGCAGCCTGATGGGCCCGCTGGTGGCCCTGCCCGGGCTGGCCCTGCTCGGGTCGCCGCTGCACCTGGTCCAGCTGCTGCGCCACACGCTCCCGGCGGCGGTGGGGTGACGCCCCTGCCGAGCTCCTCCCCAGCCAATTCCGCTCTCACCGCCGACCAGCAGGCCGCCGCCGCCCGCTTCGCCGCCTGGCTCGCCGCTCCGCCCGACGGCACCCCCTTTGTGCTCAGTGGCTATGCGGGCACGGGCAAGACCTTCCTCTCCACCCGGCTGCTGGCCCAGGTGGAGGCCACCGGCCTCTGCTGGACCGTCGTGGCTCCCACTCACAAGGCGGTGGGGGTGCTGCGGCGCCAGCTGGAGCTGGTGGGGCTGCAGCCCACCTGGTACCCGTCCACGATTCATCGGCTGCTGCGGCTCAAGCTGCGGCGGGAGCGGGACCAGGAGCGCTGCGAGGAGACCGAGCAGACCGCCATGGCGCTGGAGCACCTCGGCCTGGTGCTGATCGACGAGGCCTCGATGGTTGACAGTGCTCTACTGGAGATCGCCCTGCGCTGCGCCCACCCCTTTCGCAGCCGTCTGGTCTTTGTGGGGGATCCAGCCCAGCTGCCGCCGGTGGGGGAGGCCTGCAGCCCGGTGTTCGCCCTCGGCCGGGTGGAGCGCGCCGACCTCACCCATGTGGTGCGCCACCAGGGGCCGGTGCTGCGGCTGGCGACGGGCCTGCGCGAGGGGACGCTGCCCTGCCGGCGTCCGCCGGCGCTGCCGCCGGTGCGCACGGTCGAGGGGCTGGTGGCGGTCCTTGATCGCCAGGAGTGGCTGGCGGCGGCCCAGGCCGCCCTGCGCCGCAGCGCCGAGACCGACAACCCCGATCTGGTCCGCATTCTCTGCTACACCAACCGCTCCCTTGAGCAGCTGGTGCCGATCGCCCGCCGCGCTCTGCACGGCGCCATGGCCGACCAGTTGCCGGTGTTGCCCGGCGAAGTGCTGATCAGCCGCTCGGCCGTGATGGCCCCGGCCTGCCGCGAGGGAGCGGAGGCGGCGGAGGAGCCCGACATGGTGCTCGGCTCGAACCGCGAGCTGGTGGTGCGCGACGTCACCCCCGAGCGCTGTGATCTGGCCCAGTTCGGGGTCGTCGACGCCCCGGTGATCGACACGCTCACCGCGGCGGTGGAGGCGGGGGAGACCCAGTTGGCCCTGCGGCTGCTGCCTCCGATCGGGTCGGCGGCCCGCACCCGCCTGGAGGGGGTGCTGCAGCGGCTGCGCCAACAGGCCCGTGAGGCCGGCAAGCAGGAGGGGCGGGCCCTGTGGAGGCGCTTCTTTCTGCTCCGCGATGCCTTTGCCTCGCTGGGACCGGCTGCGGTGCTGACGGTGCATCGCAGCCAGGGGAGCACCTTCGGCGAGGTGTTCGTCGACGCCGATGTGTTCTGGCCCCGCGACCCGGTGCTGTGCCGCCAGCTGGTCTATGTGGCGGTGAGCCGGGCCAGCCATGCCGTCTCCCTGGTGGCGGGGCCGGGCAGCCGCGCCGACCAGGAGCACTGGGAACGCTGGCTGGGTGATGACGGGCAGGCGCCAACCGCCCCCCCGGCAGCCTGAGTTCGTGGGCTTGGTTTATGCGCTAGATGCTTAGGACTTGCGATGCCTTTTCTGCTTTGGTTGTGGTAATGGTAACAACTTTTTCAGGCCGTGGTTCGGCTGATCGGTGCCCAGGTCTTGGCGAGGGTATGCATTTTTTGCAATCTTAGTCAAAGAGAGTCTTGATCAGCAACAAACCTCCGCAGACCTGAGCAGCCGCTCCGGCTGCGGTTCGCAACCGATTCCGGCCACGAGCAGACGTTGTAGTAAACCCTTGAGATAGAACCGGCGGTTGAAGCGATAAGACAT
>CAIRWM010000109.1 GCA_903882285.1 uncultured cyanobacterium | reverse complement strand
CTGGGGTATGGCGATGTCGGCAAGGGGTCGGCTCAGTCGCTGCGCGGCCTCGGCGCCACCGTGATGATTGCCGAGGTCGACCCGATCTGCGCCCTGCAGGCGGCGATGGAGGGCTACCGAGTCGTGCGCCTCGACGACGTGGTCCAAGACATCGACATCTTCGTGACCGCCACCGGCAACTTCCAGGTGATCCGCCACGAGCACCTTCTGAAGATGAAGGATCAGGCGATCGTCTGCAACATCGGCCACTTCGACAACGAGATCGATGTGGCCGCGCTGAAGCAGTACATCTGGGAGAACATCAAGCCCCAAGTGGATCACATCCTGCTGCCCAGCGGCAATCGCATTATCCTGTTGGCCGAGGGCCGTCTGGTGAACCTGGGCTGCGCCACCGGTCACCCCAGCTTCGTGATGAGCAACTCCTTCACCAACCAGGTGCTGGCCCAGATCGAACTCTTCACCAAAGGTGAGCAGTATGGCAAGCAGGTGTATGTGCTGCCCAAGCATCTTGACGAGATGGTGGCCCGCCTCCACCTCGACAAGATCGGCGCCAAGCTCACCGTGCTCAGCCAGGAGCAGGCCGACTACATCTCCGTGCCGGTGGAGGGTCCCTACAAGCTCGAGCACTACCGCTACTGAGTCACGCGATCGGTGCACCTGGCGTGGTGCGGCGGCCCCCTGCGGGACGCCTTCTTAGCCGCGCCAGGAGCACCGATCCCCCAGGGAAGAAGCGGCGGCACGGATTAGCTCTCCTAAGCCGCCGCGCTAACCCACTACTCTCTCCTCTCTGCCCCCCTGGTGCATGTCCCAGCCGCGTCCGCACCAGCGGCGGCTGGGGCATGCACCAGGGGGGCAAGTCATGGAAGACTTGGCCATTCACCATGCAGGCCCCGATGGCGTTGGAACTGATCCAGAAGCTGCCCGAGATGATCGGTTCGGCCGTGGAGGCCAATCCGATGACGGGCTACGCCGCCATCTTCTCGGCGATGTTTCTGGAGAACCTATTTCCGCCGATCCCCTCGGAGCTGATCATGCCCCTGGGTGGCTTCTATGTACAGCAGGGCAAGCTGGCGTTGATTCCCGTGGTGCTCGCCGGCCTGCTCGGCACGGTGCTGGGCTCCCTGCCCTGGTACGGGATCGGTCGGCTCGTGAATGAGGAGCGGATTGAGCACTGGCTAAATCGCCATGGCCGCTGGATCGGCATCAGTGCTCAGGAATTGCAGCGCAGCCGCGCCTGGTTCACTCGCCACGGCACCGCCCTGGTGTTCTGGGGACGGCTGATTCCCGGAATCCGCACCCTGATCTCGGTGCCGGCCGGCATCGAGATGATGCCCTTTGTGCCGTTCCTGATCTGGACCACGGCCGGCAGCCTGATCTGGACCCTGCTGCTCACCCTGGCGGGACTTTCCCTCGGTGAGGGCTACACCAACGTCGAGCACTGGATCGAGCCCGTGGCCAAGCTGATCAAAGTGTTGCTGGTGGTGGCGGTGCTGGGCTTCGGCACCTGGCTGGGGCTGCGCACCTGGAAGAAGCGCAGCGACTCCCACTGATCCGCGCCGACCGCCCGGCGCCTCGCCCAGCCAGATCGTCGCTTGGAGCAGCCGTAAAAAAGGCGCCCCCGGGGGAGGCGCCTCGACTGGCTTCGTGACAGTTGATAGCCCGGCTGGGGCACTGGCACAAGGGGGTGCGCCTTCAGAACGGCACTTCCTCCTCGCTGGGTTCGCCGCTACCAAAGCCACCACCGCCGGCTTCCGCATCGCGCTTGCTGCCGAGCAGTTCCAGCCGGTCGACGCGGATCACCGGCTTGCTGCGCTCCTCGCCGCTGGTGCGATCGGTCCAGCGGTCGAGCTTGAAGGAGCCGATGATCCCCAGCAGGGAGCCCTTGCGGACGTAGTCGGCGGCCACCTGGGCCTGCTTGCCCCAGATCTCCAGATTGAACCAGTCGGGCTCGTCGTCGCGGCTGCGGCGGTTCACGGCCAGGGTGAGGTTGGCGACGACGCTGCCGGATTCGAAGTAGCGGACTTCAGGGTCACGGCCGGCCCGGCCGACGAGGGTGATGGAGTTGACGCCCATGGGGGTGTTCTGGAACGGATGGATCAATGATGCGGCACCCGCTGAAGGGGCCACACTCCGTCAGTTCCACCCTCCGTCCCGGTTGTCCCACCGCTTATGGCGAGCAGCGGGACGCGGATCAGGGGCCCACCTAGGATCATGCCTGCCCTCTCTGCACTCCCTTCTCCCTCGTGTTTTTCCGGCGCTTCCAGTTCTCCCGCGATATCGGCATCGACCTGGGAACGGCCAACACGCTCATGTACATCTCCGGCAAGGGGATCGTGCTGCAGGAACCCTCGGTGGTGGCGATCGACCTCGAGCGGGGTACGCCGCTGGCGGTGGGGGACGAGGCCAAGCTCATGCTCGGTCGCACCCCCGGCAACATCCGCGCCGTGCGGCCGCTTCGTGACGGCGTGATCGCCGACTTCGACGCCGCCGAGCTGATGATCAAGAGCTTCATCCAGAAGGGCAACGAGGGCCGCGGCGTCATCGCCCCCCGCCTGGTGGTGGGCATCCCCAGCGGCGTGACCGGCGTGGAGCGCCGCGCCGTGCACCAGGCCGGTCTGGCCGGCGCCCGCCAGGTGCATCTGATTGATGAGCCCGTGGCCGCGGCGATCGGGGCCGGCCTGCCGGTCACCGAGCCGGTCGGCACGATGATCGTCGACATCGGCGGTGGCACCACCGAGGTGGCCGTACTCAGCCTCGGCGGCACCGTGCTCAGCGAGTCGGTGCGGGTCGCCGGCGACGAGCTCAGTGATGCGATCAGCGTGTATCTCAAGAAGGTGCACAACCTGGTGGTGGGCGAGCGCACCGCCGAGGACATCAAGATCCGCATCGGCTCCGCCTTCCCGGACGATGCCCATGACGAGACCTCGATGGATGTGCGCGGTCTGCACCTGCTCTCCGGCCTGCCGCGCACCATCAACGTGCGCGCCGGCGACGTGCGCGAGGCGATGGCCGAACCCCTCAACGTGATCGTGGAAGCGGTGAAGCGCACCCTGGAGCGCACCCCGCCCGAGCTGGCCGCCGACATCGTCGATCGCGGCATCATGCTGGCCGGTGGCGGCGCCCTGGTGCGCGGGATCTGCGACCTGATCAGCCACGAGACCGGCATCCTCACCCACGTGGCGGAAGAGCCCCTGCTCTGCGTGGTCAACGGCTGCGGCATGGTCCTCGAGGATTACGCCCGTCTGCAGCGGGTGCTCGACACCCCTGACTTCGCCCGCCCGACGGCTTGATTTCGATGGCGCCGGTTCGCTGGCCGCGCCTCGGCCTGCTGCTGCCGCTGTTGCGGGCCTGGCCCTGGCTGCTGGTGCTGCTGGGGCTGGTGGCCGTGCGTCTCAGCAAGGGGGCGGGGGTGCTCGATGCCTACGCCCTGCTGAGCCGGCCCTTCTGGCCTGGCCCGGCTCAGTCAGAGTGGCTGCGCTCCGCCCGCCGGGTGGAGGATCAGGTGCGGCTGAGTGCCCTGGAGCGGGAGAACGAGCGCCTGCGCTCCTTGCTGGCCATGCAGCGCAGCGGCAGCTCGACCCGCCTATCGGCTCCGGTGATCGCCAGGCAGCCGGCGCAATGGTGGCAGCAACTGCTGCTGGGTCGGGGCTCCCTGCAGGGGGTGCGGACCGGGGCGGCGGTGCTCGCTCCTGGCGGTCTGATCGGGAGGGTGAGCAGCGTGACGCCCACGACGGCCACCGTGCAGCTGCTCACCGATCCGGGCAGCCGGGTGGGGGTGTGGGTGGGCCGCAGCCGCCATCAGGGTCTGCTCAGCGGCATCGGCACCGCCCGGCCGTTGCTGCGCTTCCTCGAGAAGGATCCCCAGGTGATCCCTGGCGATGTGGTGCTCAGCTCGCCGGCCAGCACCCTGGTGCCGCCCAACCTGCCGGTGGGGGTGATTCAGAGCGTCAATGACGGGGCCGACCCGGCGCCGGAGGCCCTGGTGCAGCTCAGTGCCCCGGTGGATGCGGTCGACTGGGTGCAGGTGCAGGCCCCCTGATGCGCATGTTTGCCCGCCAGCGCTGGCCCCTGGCCACGGCCCTGCTGGTGCCCCTGCTCACCCTGGCGACACCGGCCTGGCTGCAGCTGGCCGGGGTGGCCCCGGCCTGGGCGGTGCTGTGGCTGCTGCCCTGGAGCCTGGCGGAGGGGCGCCTTGCGGGGCTGCTCGCCGGCCTCGGCCTCGGCCTGCTGCTCGATGCTCTCCACCCCGGTCCGGTGAGCCTGGTGCCTGGCCTGGTGCTGCTTGGCTGGTGGTGGGGCCGGATCGGCCGCAAGGCGCCGCCGATCCAGCGCAGTTTCAGCCTTGGCCTGCTGGCCCTGGTCGGCACCGCCTTGCTCGACCTCAGCCTGATGTTGCAGTGGCTCCTGATGTCCTGGCGGCAGCATGGGGCCGCGCTGGTGCCGGTGGATGGGGTCTCGCCCGGCGGCGAGGCGCTGCTGGAGGTCGGACCGCAGGCTGCCCTGCTCGCCCTGCCGGGCTGGCACTGGGATGATCTGAGGGTGGCCGGGGTGCATCTGCTCCTGGCCCAGACCCTGATCACCGCTCTGCTGGCTCCGATGCTCTGTTCCCTGCAGCTGCTGCTATGGCGCCAGCTCGGTTCCGGCGGGCGACGCCCCGCATGATCCGCCCTCCTGGCCTACCGCTGCTGCGCCGCGCCCTGCCCCTGCTGCTGGCCCTCGGCCTGGCCGGTTGCGCCGCCATGAGTTCGCGCCGTGCCACAGCTCCAACGGGCCCGCCGCAGCGGGAGATCAGCGTCTGGACGCTCGACCTCGCCCCCCGCTTCAACCCCTACATGCGGCGGGTGATCGGCGCCTGGGAGGCCCGCCATCCCGGCGTGAAGGTGCGCTGGACCGATGTGCCCTGGAGTTCGGTGGAGCGCAAGCTGCTGGCGGCGGTCTACGCGCGCACCGCCCCCGATCTCGTCAATCTCAATCCCCCCTTCGCGGCCAACCTGGCCAGCAAGGGCGGTCTGCTCGATCTCGATGCCGTGCTGCCGCCCGCGGCCTCGGTTGCCTACCTGCCGAGCATCTGGAACGCAGGCCGCCAGGGGGACCAGCAGTTCGCCATCCCTTGGTACCTCACGGCGCGGGTGACGATGGCCAACAGCGCCCTGCTGCGCCAGGCCGGGTACGGCGCGCCGCCGCGGCGCTGGGAGGAGGTGCCGGCCTACGCCGAGGCGGTGAAGCGGCGCACCGGCCGCTATGCCCTGTTCGTCACCGTGGTGCCGGACGACTCCGCCGAACTGATGGAGTCGATGGTCCAGATGGGCGTGCAGCTGCTCGACGGCCGTCGTCGGGCCGCCTTCAACTCAGCGGCGGGCCGGCGGGCGTTCGCCTTCTGGAGCGATCTCTACCGCCGCGGCCTGCTGCCCCGCGAAGTGGTCAGCCAGGGCTACCGGCGCGCCATCGAGCTCTACCAGGCCGGCGACCTGGCGCAGGTGGCCACGGGACCCGACTTCCTGCGCAACCTGCAGACCAACGCCCCGGGCATCGCCGCCTCCACCCGGCCCTATGCGCCCCTGAGCGGAGCCGGTGGCGAGGCCAACGTGGCGGTGATGAACCTGGTGGTGCCGCGCCAGAGCCGCCATGCCCCGGAAGCGGTGGATTTCGCCCTGTTCCTCACCGATGCGGGCAACCAGCTGGCCTTTGCCCAGGAGGCCCGCGTGCTGCCCTCCTCGCGGCAAGCCCTGCAGCAGCTCGAGCAGCAGCTGGCCGCGCCTGCCGCCGAGCCCGGCCAGGCGATGGTGCAGGACGCGCGTCGCCTCTCGGTCCGCACCCTGGCGCAGGCCCGGGTGCTGGTACCCGCCACCCCCGGGGTGAAGCGGTTGCAGGCGATTCTCTACACCCAGCTGCAGCGGGCCATGCTCGGCGAGATCGCCAGCGACCGGGCCCTCGCCCAGGCGGAGCTGGAATGGAATCGCTATGCGGAGGCGCGCTGGCCCTGAGCGGCCTTGCGCTACCCCGGCGCTGAGCCGCCCAAATACCAGGAAATGCCGATCCCGTCTGTTTCGGCAGAAATCCTTAAATCTGGTGAGATCGACCGTAGGACAGGGGATTCGGGGGATGACTGGCGGACCGGTTGAGGGGTATGGTTGCGATTCTTCACTGGGCATGACCCGGTGGTTCAACCGTCGGAATGCTTTTGATGCCCCTGGAGGACAATCCCAGACCAACGGTGGCTCAACCGGTCGGACCCCAGGACGAGTCTTCCGTCGAGGCGGCTGGTCCCGAAGCCCGGGCCACCGTGCTGGTGGTCGATGATGAACCTGCGGTCCGCCGCGTGCTGGTGATGCGGCTGCAGTTGGCCGGTTATCGGGTGCTCTGTGCCGAGGATGGCGAGGAGGCCCTGGCCCTCTTCCACCAGGAGCAGCCCGATCTGGTGGTGCTCGACGTGATGCTTCCGAAGCTCGATGGCTTCGCTGTCTGTCGCCGGCTGCGGGCTGAATCCTGCGTGCCGATCATCTTTCTGTCGGCCCTCGACGCCATCGCCGAGCGGGTTGCTGGCCTCGACCTCGGTGCCGACGACTACCTGCCCAAGCCCTTTAGCCCCAAGGAGCTCGAGGCCCGCATCGCCACCATTCTGCGGCGGGTGGGCCGCGGTTCCGCAGCTGCCGAGCCACGCGAGCTGCCCAGCGGTACCGGCGTGCTGCGGGTCGGCGATCTGGTGGTGGACACCAACCGGCGCCAGGTCAGCCGCGATGGCCAGCGTATCGCCCTCACCTACACCGAGTTCAGCCTGCTGGAGTTGCTCTTCCGCGAGCCCGGCCGCGTCGTGCCCCGCGCCGAGATCCTTGAGCAGCTCTGGGGGTATCCGCCGCGCCGCGCCGCCGACCTGCGGGTGGTGGACGTCTACGTGGCCCGGCTGCGGGGCAAGCTCGAGCCCGACCCCCGCAATCCGGAGCTGATCCTCACGGTGCGCGGCACCGGCTACGCCTCGCAGCGGCTGGCCGACGGCACCCTCGCGGCGGCGGCCGGCTGAATTCGCCGGCGCTCCTGCAGGATGACTCCATCCGTCCTTTGCCTCCCCGCCCGCCTTGTCGGACCTGCGCGAGACCCGTTTGGAGAAAGCCCGGGCCCTCGAGGCCCTCGGCCAGGCGCCCTACGCTCTCAACTTCGCCCCCAGCCATCGCACGGCTGCGCTTCAGCAGGCCCATGCCGATCTGCCTAACGGGCAGGAGCGCCCCGAGCAGGTGGCCGTGGCTGGCCGGGTGATGACCCGGCGGGTGATGGGCAGACTCGCCTTCTTCACCCTGACCGACGAGACCGGTCCGATCCAGCTGTTCATCGAGAGGGCGGCGCTTGAGGCGGCCCATCCCGACAACCCCGAGGTCTTCCAGCAACTCACCACCCTCACGGATGCGGGCGATTGGATCGGGGTGCATGGCACTCTCAAGCGCACCGATCGCGGTGAGCTGTCGGTGCGGGTGCACGACTGGTGCATGCTCGCCAAGGCCCTGCAGCCGTTGCCCGACAAGTGGCACGGCCTGGCCGACGTGGAGACGCGCTACCGCCAGCGCCACCTCGACCTGATCGTCTCGCCCCACACCCGCGAGACCTTCCGCCGCCGAGCACGGCTGGTGAGCGCCATGCGCCGCTGGCTCGACGAGCGGGACTTCCTGGAGATCGAGACGCCGGTGCTGCAGACCCAGGCCGGCGGCGCCGATGCGCGCCCCTTCGAGACACACCACAATGCCCTAGACCTGCCGCTGACGCTACGGATCGCCACCGAGCTCCACCTCAAGCGGCTGGTGGTGGGGGGCTTCGAGCGGGTCTACGAGCTGGGCCGGATCTTCCGCAACGAGGGGGTAAGTACCCGTCACAACCCCGAGTTCACCTCGGTGGAGATCTACCAGGCCTATGCCGACTACCACGACATGATCGAGCTGACCGAGCAGCTCATCGCCACGGCGACGCGGGAGGTGTGCGGCGGCACGGTGATCCCGTACCAAGGCACCACGATCGACCTCACCCCCCCCTGGACGCGGGCCACCATGCACGAGCTGGTGCAGCGCGCTACGAGTCTTGATTTCAACGCCTTCACCAGCCGCGATCAGGCCGCCACCGCGATGCGGGCCGCCGATCTGGAGGTGCCCGAGGCGGCGGACAGCGTCGGTCGGTTGCTGGTGGAGGCCTTCGAGCAGCGGGTGGAGACCTTTCTGATCCAGCCCACCGTGGTGCTCGATTACCCGGTGGAGAACTCGCCCCTGGCCCGGGCCCACCGCAGCAAGCCCGGTCTGGTGGAGCGCTTCGAGCTGTTCATCGCCGGCCGCGAGACGGCCAATGCCTTTAGCGAGCTGATCGATCCAGTGGATCAGCGCCGGCGCCTCGAGCAGCAGCAGGAACGCCGCCGCGCCGGCGACCCTGAGGCGCAGACGGTGGACGAGGACTTCCTGGCCGCCCTCGAGGTGGGCATGCCCCCCACCGGCGGCCTGGGCATCGGTATCGACCGCCTGGTGATGTTGCTCACCGACAGCCCTTCGATCCGCGATGTGATCGCTTTCCCGTTGCTGCGCCCGGAGCCCCGCGGCGAGGGCTGAAGGAGGGCCGCTTCTGGCGGCGCGCCGGCGCAGTGGGATAATTGACCTCAGTAGGCAATCTCCCCCATTGGGGGTTCCCCTGACATGAGCGGCGAGCGCGTCGGTTTTCGCTTCAAACACGCCGATGCCGTGGTGAAGCGCAACCCCCAGGGGCGTTCGCGCCGTGGCTGGGTGATGGAGCCGGTGGAGCAGACCACCAGCCGGGGCACCAAGATGCCCGCCTATCGCATCCGCTGGCGCGACAGTGAGCGGCCCGAAATCGTGTTGCAGCACATGCTGATCGCCGATCCCGACCCCACCCCGCCGCCAGAGGGGGTCAGCCTGGTGCCCCCGGCCCCGAAGTCCTGACCTGAAGGCCTCTCAGTCGCTGGGCTCAGAGCTGCAGACGGCGACGCAGCTCCTCCAGCTCCTGCTGAGATTCGAAGGCCGCCCATGCCTGTTCCAGGCCAGCCGTAGGCTCAGACTGGTCCGCGGTCGTAGGGCGGCCCCGGGCAGCCTCGCTGGCTCCAGCAGCTCCATCGGCCGGCCGGCGGCTGAGTTCGCTGAGTTCCCACTCCACGGCACTGAATCGTTGCCCCAGCGCCCCCAGGCTCTGCCAGCGCAGCCGTCCCTTATCCATCAGACCGCTGACGTGCCCCTCGGCTCGCTGGGCCAGCTCGGCGGCCCCGGCGCTGCGGGCCCGCTCCACCCGCTCCTGCCACTGGCGGATCTCCACCGCCAGCTGTAGCAGGCTCTGCCGTTCGACTTCGGCCTGCTGCTGGAGCTCCAGTCGGTTGCGGCGCAGCTGCTCCAGGCGATCGCGCGTGGCTTGGTCGGCGAGCAGGGCCTCCTGCTCAGGATTGGCCTGCAGAAAGGTCTCCAGCTGCCGCTCCAGGCGGGCCTCCAGCTCGTCCAGCCAGCTCATGGGGCGCTGGCGGCGGGAGGCTCGGGCGCCCGGGTGATCAGCGGTGCCTCGATCTCTTCGAGCAGCGGGGTGATCGCGGCTTCGCGCGAGCGCAGCAGCAGCTGGGTGAGCCGGGCGATCGCCCCCTCGCCCAGATCCTGGTCGCTGATGCGGTCGAAGGCGGCGCGGTACAGGTCCTCCAGTGCGGTGATCAGGCCCTCGCGCACGGAGCGCATCGCCTGGCGTTGCTCGTCCCTGCTCATTGATCAGCGTGGCGGCCGGCCTGAGTCTGCCTGAGGCGCGCCGGCCGTGTCGGCCGCTGGCCCCTCCCCGCTTGCGATCGGCTCCAGCAGGTGCAGCGCCAGGTCGTCGGCCGGATCGCTCCAGCGGGCGAGACCCCGCCAGCCCGCCTCTCCGGCCAGGGCCAGAAAGGCCGCGGCGGAATACTTCACGCTGTATTCGGTGATCAGCATCTCGCCGGCGGCGAATGGCCAGGTCCGTCCCGCCAGCTGGACCGTCTGGGGCTGGAGGCTCACCAGGGCCATGGCGATGCGGCTGGCGCCGGCGTCCCACCAGGCGCGGTAGGCGAAGGCGGAGGGGTCGAAATCGCCCGCCAGATCGCGGTTCAGCCGGGTCAGCAGGTTGCGGGCGAAGGCGGACGAGCAGCCCGCTCGGTCGTCGTAGGCGGCCTCCAACAGTGCCACCTGCTTGGGTTGGTCGATGCCGATCAGCAGCCGGCTGTCCGGCCCGAGCAGCTGCTGGAACTGTCGTAGCAGGGCGATGGCGGCGTCAGGGCTGAAGTTGCCGATCGAACTGCCGGGGTAGAAGCCGAGGCGGCGCCGTCTGCCCAGCAGGGGATGGACGGGCAGCTGGGTCAGCTCGCTGTAGTCGCAGCAGATGCCGATCACCGGCACCTGCGGATGGCGCTCCTGCAGCTCCCGGCAGGCGGCGCGCAGGTGGTCGGCGCTGATGTCGAGGGCCACGTAGGCGTCGGGGCGCAGGGCCTCCAGCAGCGGCCCCACCTTGCGGGCGCTGCCGGCCCCGAACTCCACCAGCACCCCCGCGCCGAGGGCGGCGGCCAGCTCCGGCCCCCGCTGCTCCAGCAGGGCCGTTTCGGTGCGCGTGAGGCCGTACTCGGGCTGCTCGCAGATCGCCTCGAACAGGCGCGAGCCCTCGGCGTCGTAGAGCAGCCAGGCCGGCAGTTGGCGCGGCTGCCGCTCCATGCCCTCCTCCACCAGCCGCCACATGTCCGCCGGCGGTGGATGCAGGTCGATCAGTTCCGGCCCTGCCAGGGTGCGGCGCCCGTCCATCATCGGGCCAGTCGCAGGCCGCCAGCCAACCAGCGGCTGGAGGGGGGGAAGAAGTTCCTGTACGTGAGCCGGGCGTGGCCGGCCGGGGTGAGGAAGCAGCTCCCGCGCAACACGAACTGGGACGACATGAACTTGCCGTTGTACTCGCCCACCGCCCCCGCAGCGGTGCGGAATCCCGGGTAGGGGCGGTAGGGGCTGGCAGTCCACTGCCAGAGGAGGCCGAAGGCCCCGGGCAGGCGGGCAGCGGCCTGCTCCCACTCCGCTTCGCTGGGCAGACGGGCGCCTCCCCAGCGGGCGTAGGCGTCGGCCTCGAACCAGCTGAGATGGCGCACGGGCGCCTCGGGGTGACGCGGCCGCCGGCCGGCCAGGGTGAACTCCCATTCCGCCCCGCGCCAGTAGCGCGGCGCCTGCCAGCCGCGGCTCTGCACCACGGCCCAGCCCTCACTCATCCAGAACTCGGGGCGGCGGTAGCCGTCGTCGGCGATGAAGGCCGCGTAGTTGCGGTTGCTCACCAGCTGGGTGGCGATGGCGAAGGGCTCCAGCCACTGGCGGTGGCGCGGCGCCTCGTTGTCGAAGTGGAAGCTGCCGTCGCCGCCGTGGCCGATCTCCATCAGGCCGCCGTCCAGCTCCAGCCAGCCGCCCGTCTCCGGGGTCGTGGAGAGATCAGCGGCGCTGGCGCCGCTCCAGGCCGTCTCGTAGGCCGCCTCGGGAGCCGCAGCTCCCTTGGCATAGGCCGGTTCGAGCGGGTTGCGGCTGAAGCCGTCGAGCAGGTCCATCAGCAGCAGCTCCTGGTGCTGCTGTTCGTGCTGCAGTCCCAGCTCCAGCAGCGCCAGTACCGCGGCGGCCTGCGGCACTTCCCAGCCCTCCAGTTCGGCCAGCAGGGCCTCCAGCCCGGCATCGACGCGCCGGCGCCAGGCGAGCACCTCGGCGATGGTGGGCCGGCTCAGCAGACCCCGCTGGGGTCGGGGATGGCGGGCGCCGACGGCGTCGTAGTAGGAGTTGAACAGGTAGCCCCAGCGCCGATCAGCCGGCTCCCAGCCCCTGAGCCGCGGCTCCAGCAGGAAGGTCTCGAAGAACCAGCTGGTGTGGCCCAGGTGCCACTTGGGCGGGCTGGCATCGGCCATGCCCTGCAGGCCGAGGTCTTCTGGTTCCAGCGGGGCGATCAGCTCCTCGCTGTGCCGGCGGACCCGGCGTAGCCGGGCGGCGAGGGCGCTGAGGTCCGGCGCGAGTTCGGGTGTGCGCTGAGGGGCGTGGTCGGGGATGGCGTCCGCCGGCGAACCCATCGTAGGAGCGCTCTCTGGATCTGACCCTAGGCAGGTTTCCTACGATCCGCCCACGGAATCGTGATTTGGCAGGCCAGCGCCATGGGCGGCATCAGCGAGGGGTTCAGCGAGGCCGTCGGTCAGACGCCCCTGATCCGGCTGCGCGCCCTCAGCGAGCTCACCGGCTGCGACATCCTTGGCAAGGCAGAGTTCATGAACCCCGGTGGGTCGGTCAAGGACCGGGCGGCGCTGGGGATCCTGCAGGAGGCGGAGGCGTCGGGCGAGCTGCGGCCGGGAGGCACGGTGGTGGAGGGCACCGCCGGCAACACGGGCATCGGCCTGGCCCATCTCTGCAACGCCCGGGGCTACCGCTGCCTGATCGTGATCCCCGAGACCCAGTCGGCCGAGAAGATCGGCCTGCTGCGCAGTCTCGGGGCGGAGGTGCGCACAGTGCCGGCCGTGCCCTACAGCGACCCGGCCAATTACGTGCGGCTCTCCGGCCGTATCGCCGCCGAGATCCCCGGGGCGGTGTGGGCCAATCAGTTCGACAACCTGGCCAACCGCCGCGCCCACTTCGGCAGCACGGGGCCGGAGATCTGGGAGCAGTGCGAGGGAACGCTGGACGCCTGGGTGGCGGCCACCGGCACCGGCGGCACCTACGCCGGGGTCGCCCTGTTCCTCAAGGAGCGCCGTAAGGACGTGCGCTGCGTGCTGGCCGACCCGCACGGCAGCGCCCTCTACAGCTGGGCCACGGGCGGCGACCTGAGCGCCGAGGGCCGCTCGATCACCGAGGGGATCGGCAACAGCCGCGTCACGGCCAACCTCGTCGACGCTCCGATCGACGATGCCGTGCGCATCGATGACCGCGAGGCCCTGCGCACCATCTACGAGCTGCTCTGGCGCGAGGGATTGTTCATGGGCGGCTCCGTGGGGATCAACGTGGCCGCGGCGGTCGAGACGGCCCGGCGCCTCGGGCCCGGTCATCGCATTGTCACGGTGCTCTGCGACAGCGGTGATCGCTACCGTTCGAGTCTCTATGACCGCGACTGGCTGCAGGGCCGCGGCCTGCGCCAGCCCGAACCCGACGCCCCGGTGCTCTTTTGATGGCTTCCTCCACGGCAACGGCGGGTCAGGTGATCGATGGGCGCTACCGGCTGGAGCGGCAGCTTGCGGGCCATGCCGGAGCCCCGGCCACCGGCGCCCAGGGGGAGCTGTGGCTGGCCAGCGACCAGCTGGCGGCTGCGGCTACGGTGCTGCTGCGCCGCATCGGAGCGGAGCGAGATCAGGCCCGCGCCCGGGATCTCTGGGGCCGCCTGCAGGGGGTGCTCCATCCCCAGGTGCCGCGTTTCGGCGCCGCGATCGCCGATGCCGAGGCCCTCTGGCTGGTGCGCGAATGGCAGACGGGCCGCACCTACCAGATGCTGCTGGAGGCCCGCCGGGAGCGGCAGCTCGTGTTCGGCGCTGGCGAGGTGCTGCTGTTGCTGCGCCAACTGCTGCCGGTGCTGGCGGCCCTGCACAGCCAGGAGCTGCTCCACGGTGATCTCAGTCCTGCCAACCTTTTGCGCCGCGACAGTGACGGCCTGCCGGTGCTGCTCGATTTCGGCCTGGTGCGCGGCACCGCCCCCCGTCGCGGTTCGGACGGGGCGGCGGCTGACCCGATCGGGGCCACCCCCGGCTACGCCCCGCCGGAGCTGGTGCGCGGCGAACCGGCCCAACCCTGGATGGACCTGCACGCCCTGGGCGTGGTGGCGCTGGTGCTGCTCAGCGGCGATGAGCCGGCTGCCCTGCTCGATCCGGTGACGCTGGACTGGCGCTGGCCGGCCGCCCTGGAGAGCGAGCCCGCCCTGCTGACCCAACTGCAGCGCCTGCTGGCCCGTGAGCCTGGCTGCCGCTTCGCTTCCGCCGGTCAGGCCCTGCTGGCGTTGCAGGGGGTGGAGATGCCTGACAGCACGGGTCCGGTCCCCCGGGCCGACCGCACGGTGGTGCTGGTGCCTCCGCCTGCGCCGGAGGTGTCGGCGGCTCCGCCTGCGGCGCCTCAGCCCGCGGCATCTCTGGCGCAGGCGGGCGAGGAGAGGGGGATGGAGAGCGACGGGGGTGGTGTGACGGGCGAGGAAGGCGAGGAGACGGAAGGCGAGGAGGATGCTGACGAAGGCGAGCTGCTGGAGGGGGACCGCGAGCTGCAGTTGCCGCTGCGGCCCCCAGCGCCGCCGCGCCCTGACGCGCGGCATGCTTCGGCGCGCTCGGCGGCGGCCGCCGCCGCCCGGCGCCGGGATGACGAGCGGGAACAGGCGGCGGAAGGGGGGCTCTGGCCGGTGCTGGTAGCCCTGGTGCTTTCGGCGGTGGTGGGTACCGCGCTGGGCTGGTGGTGGTTGAGCCGCGGCAGCGCGACGACCCCCGAACCGGAGGTTACTGCCGAGGCGCCGGCCAGCCTGCCGCCCGGGGAGGTGGATCAGCGCCAGCAGCTTCTCAACCGGCTGCGGGCGATGCAGGTGGACCGTTCCTGGTTCCTGCGCTTGGTGGACGCCAGCCTGCTCGCCCAGTATCCCGAGCGGCGAGGACGGCTGCCCAGCGACAGCCTGGAGGATGCGCCGCTGCGCAAGGTGTGGAACGAGCTCGCCGAGGAGTGGCTCGCCCGGGTGGAGCAGCTGCCCCTGCCGATCCGTCGTCGGCTCGGCAGTTTCAGCCAGGGGGACTGGCAGCGACGTCAGCAGGCTCTTGTGGGCCAGGGTCTGAGTTCCGAGGTGCTGGGCCAGCTGGTCTCCGCCAGTGCCCAAAACCTTTTGCCGGGCCGTGCTGGCAAGCAGCAGCCCGAGGAGCCTTTCCGCCAGCTCTGGTACGCCGCCGCCGAGCAGATTCTCGAGAACGTGAAGATTGAGCCGATCGAGGCGCCCTCGCTCACCACCCAGGTGCTCTCCGCCGACGTGCCGGCCAGCGGCGCCAGGCTGTTCCCGATCCGGCTGCCCGCGGGCCATCGCCTGGCCCTTGGGGTCAATGGCACGCCGCTGCTGCAGATGAGCGTTTACGCTGCCGACGGCACCCTGTTGGAGGCCAAGGGCCCGCTGCGGGTGGTGACCCTCGGTTCTCAGCCGACCTCGCCGGTGCAGTTGCTGGTGACTAACGAAGGCGTCGCTCCGGCGATGATCCGTCTGTCGCTGCGGGCCGATCCGCCGCCGCCGGAGGTGTCGGCACCGCCGCCGCCCCAGCCGGGTGACGTGCCGCCGCCGACCGAAGACGCTCGCCCCGGCTCGGGCGAGCCCGGTGGATCGCCGCCGGCGGAGGCGTCGGCTCCGGTTGCTCCAGCCGCCCCGCCAACCCCGCCGCCGGTTCCGGCCGCTGCGCCGGCTCCGGCTCCGGCCCCCACGCCCTGATCAGCCGCCGGGATTAAAGCCGGGCGATGGCGGCGTGGGCCTCCTTGGCCTCCTGCTTGCGCTTCTCTTCGTGGCGCTTGTCGTGCAGCTTGCGGCCTTTGGCCAGGCCCAGGGTGAGTTTGATCCAGGACCCCTTCAGGTGCAGGTTGAGCGGGATCAGGGTGAGGCCCTTCTGCTCGAGGGCGACGCGCAGCCGGTCGATCTCGCGCCGATGGGCCAGCAGCTTGCGTACCCGCAGCGGCTCGTGGTTGAAGAAGCGGCCGGCGTGGCTGTGGGGCGAGATGTGGACGTTGTGCAGTTGCAGCTCGTCGCTCCGGATCAGGCAGAAGCCGTCGCGCAAATTCACCTGACCGGCGCGGATCGACTTCACCTCAGTGCCGAGCAGTTCGATGCCGACCTCCAGGGTCTCGAGGATGTCGTACTGATGGCGTGCCAGGCGATTGTCGGCCAGCAGCTTGTGGGCCGGATCCTGGGCCTTGCCGCCACCCTTCCTGCCGGGCCCCTTCGCCATCGCTGTCCCCCGGGTGGTCCCATCGCTCCCCGACCCTAGGCAGCAGCCGGTACCCTCGGGCCATGGCGATCATCTCCTCCAGCGCGCCGGGTCAGCCTTCGGCTGGGCGCTCCTCGGCGGCTGGCTCCACGCTGGCCAGCGGCCGTCTGGTGGATCCGGCGCCGGTGGTCGAGGAGGAGTCGCAGGAGACGAGGGTGGCTGGCGGCGAGGTGCCCGGAAGGGAGGACTCCCTTCGCCCCCGCCGGCTCGCCGACTACATCGGCCAGCGGGAGCTCAAGCAGGTGCTCGGCATCGCCGTGGAGGCCACCCGCAGCCGCGCCGAAGCCCTCGACCACGTGCTGCTCTACGGCCCGCCCGGCCTCGGCAAGACCACCATGGCCTTGGTGCTGGCTGAGGAGCTGGGGGTGCGCTGTCGTATCACCAGTGCGCCGGCCCTGGAGCGCCCCCGCGACATCGTGGGTTTGCTGGTGAATCTGCAGCCCCACGAGGTGCTGTTCATCGATGAGATCCATCGCCTCAACCGGGTGGCCGAGGAGCTGCTTTATCCGGCGATGGAGGATTTCCGCCTCGACATCACCGTGGGCAAGGGCACCACGGCCCGCACCCGCAGCCTGCCGCTGGCCCCATTCACCCTGGTGGGGGCCACCACCAGGGCGGGGTCGCTGAGTTCGCCGCTGCGCGATCGCTTCGGCTTGATCCAGCGGCTTGAGTTCTACGACCTCGACGATCTGCAGGCGATCGTCGAGCGGGCCGCCGGCCTGCTGCGCCTCGAGCTCGACGCTGCAGCCGCCCTGGAGGTGGCCCGCCGCTGCCGCGGCACCCCCCGCATCGCCAACCGCTTGTTGCGGCGCGTGCGCGATGTGGCGCTGGTGAACGGCCACGGCCGCATCCATGCCTCGCTAGTTGTCGAGGCCCTCAGCCTGCACCGCGTCGATGGCTGTGGCCTCGATGCCAGCGACCGGCGGCTGCTTACCCTGCTGCTGGAGGGCTACGGCGGCGGGCCGGTGGGACTCGAGACCCTCGCTGCCGGTCTGGGTGAGGATCCCGCCACCCTGGAGGCGGTGATCGAGCCCTTCCTGCTGCAGTTGGGCTTCCTGCAGCGCACCCCCCGCGGGCGGGTGATCACCACCGCCGGCCGCCGCCACCTCGGCTGGTCCGCCGACAGCGCAGCATGAGCGCCGTCCGCCCCCCCTCTCGTCCGCGCCGGCGTGCCCAGCTCCTGCTCAGCGCCCTCGGGCTGCTGGTGCTGCTGACCCTGACGCCGGCACCCGCCAGAGCTACAGCTAGCCACCCGGCCAGTGGGCTGGCGCTCACCTCCCTGCCGCGCCTGTTCGAGCAGGCCCTGACGGCCAGCCGCGACGGCCACTTCGGCGAGGCCCTGCCGCTCTGGGATCGCGTTCTGGAGCTGGCTCCCGACGACGCCTCCGCCTGGAGCAACCGCGGCAACGTGCTGCTCGCCCTCGGCGACGCCAAGGCGGCGATCGCAGCCCAGGAGCGGGCCATGGCGCTGGAGCCCGCCAATCTCGACCCCCACCTCAACCGCGGCACCGCTGAGGAGGCCCTGGGCCGCTGGCAGGACGCCGCCGCTGACTACCACTGGATCCTCGAGCGCGATCCCGCTGATGCTTCCGCCCTCTACAACCTCGGCAATGTCGAGGGGTCGCTGGGCGACTGGGCAGCGGCGCGCCGCTGCTTCGAGGCGGCGGCCGAGGCCCGGCCGGGCTTCGCCATGGCTCGCTCCAGCGCTGCCCTGGCCGCCTTTCAGCAGGGGGATGACGTGCAGGCCGAGCGCCAGCTGCGCTCCCTGATCCGCCGTTACCCCCTGTTCGCCGACGCCCGCGCCGCGCTAACGGCCCTGCTCTGGCAGCGCGGCGCCCGTGGCGAGGCCGAGAGCCACTGGGCCGCGGCCTCCGGGCTCGATCCTCGCTACCGCCAGGAAGAATGGCTGTTGCAGATACGGCGCTGGCCCCCCCAGCCCGTTCAGGCTCTCCACCAGTTCCTCTCTCTGGTGTCCTGATGCGACCCCGGCGATGACCCTTCCGCTCTCCTCCGCCACCCCTTCCCCCGCAGCCCCTGCCCCGCCGCTGCTGTGGCAGCGTCTTGGTCTCGAATCGACCCTCGAGCAGGTGTTGCCCGAGCTGATTCAGCTGCGCCGCCACCTGCACCGCCACCCGGAGCTGAGCGGCCATGAGCAGCAGACGGCCGCCCTGGTGGCGGGCCAGTTGCGTCAGTGGGGCTGGCAGGTGCGGGAAGGGGTAGGCCGCGCCGGGGTGGTCGCCGAGCTCGGGCCAGAGGCGGCGCCGCTGGTGGCCCTGCGGGTGGACATGGACGCGCTGCCGATCGAGGAACGCACCGGCCTCGACTACGCCTCTATCCATCAGGGTCTGATGCATGCCTGCGGCCATGACATCCACACTGCGGTGGGGTTGGGGGTGGCCCAGCTGCTGGCCTCGCTCCCCGCTGAGGCCCTCACGGCCCGGGTGCGGCTGCTGTTCCAGCCCGCCGAGGAGACGGCCCAGGGGGCGGCCTGGATGAAGGCCGACGGCGCCATGGAGGGGGTGCAGGCCCTGTTTGGGGTGCACGTCTTTCCGAGCCTGTCGGCGGGATCGATCGGGGTGCGCAGCGGCAGCTTCACGGCGGCCGCCGGGGAGCTGGAGGTGGAGGTGCTCGGGGTGGGGGGGCACGGCGCCCGGCCCCACCAGAGCACTGATGCGATCTGGATCGCGGCGCGGGTGGTGAGCGGCCTGCAGGAGGCGATCAGCCGCCGCCTCGACGCCCTGCATCCAGTGGTGGTGAGCTTCGGCCGCATCGAGGGGGGCAAGGCCTTCAACGTGATCGCCGACCGGGTCCGCCTGCTCGGCACCGTGCGCTGCCTGGATCTGGAGCTGCACGCCCAGCTGCCGGCCTGGATCGAGGAAACGGTGCAGGCCCTCTGCCAGGGCCATGGCGGCGAAGCGCAGGTGCGCTACCGCTGCATCTCGCCTCCGGTTCATAATGATCCGGAGCTCACCGCCCTGGTGGCCGATGCGGCGGTGGATCTGCTGGGGTTCCCCCAGGTGCAGTGGCTGGAGCAGCCCTCGCTCGGCGCGGAGGATTTCGCCGAACTGCTGGAGGACACCCGTGGCACCATGTTTCGTCTGGGCGTGGCCGGGCCAGGTGGCTGCACCCCGTTGCACAGCAACACCTTCGATCCCGACGAGCGCTGCCTGGCGGTGGGCGTCAGGGTGCTGGTGCTGAGCCTGTTGCGCTGGATGGAGACCTCCCGGTGAAGATGGACTCGGCCACGGCCAGCTCCCTTGGCATGGGCCCGGCCTCGCGCCGCAGGGCCCTGCTGGCGCTCTCCTCGCTGCTGCTGATCCTGCTGGCGCTGCTGGCGTTGCTGCACCGGCCTCCCGGCGAGCGGGTGCAGGCCCTGCCGGCCCTGGGCATCGGTATCGGTCTGCTCACCACCAGCTGGGTGCGTCGGCGCCGGCGGCGGACGGAGATTCTGCGCGCTCTGCGCCACGATGGATCCAGCCCGGACGGCTGAGGCCGCGATGTCCATGATCCCGTCTCGCCCTGATCCCGCGGCGCTGCGCCAGGCCATTGCCTCCGGCGACGCCAGCCAGGCGATGCCGGCCCTGGCGCATCTGCGCGAGGTGGAGGAGGAGCAGGCCACCCCGCTGCTGTTGCTCGGTCTGGAGCAGAGCGCCTTCATGATCCGCTCGCTGGCCTGTGCCGGCCTGGGGGTGAAGCGCAGTGAGGCCGGCTGGCAGGCGCTGGAGCGGGCCCTCAGCGGCGACGAGGACGCCAACGTGCGCGCTGAGGCCGCCAACTCCCTGGCCAGTTACGGCGTCGAGCGGGCCTGGCCGCTGCTGCGGGCGGCCTTTGAGGCCGATGGCCAGTGGCTGGTGCGCTGCAGCATTCTCTCCGCCCTGGCCGAACAGCCAGAGATCCCGCGGCCCTGGTTGCTGGAGCTGGCCCGGCTGGCGCTCACCGACAGCGATGGCACGGTGCGCGTCGGTGGCGCCGAGATCCTCGGGCGGCTGGTGGCCGAGGGGGGCCGGCACCCGGAGGGCGATCCCCCGGCCACCGATCGCGACCCCAACCCCGAACCCGAGGCCGCGGCCCTGGCGGCCCAGGCCCGTACGGAGCTGGTGCGGCTGCAGCAGGACGGCGACCATCGCGTGGTGGCGGCGGCCCTCAACGGGCTGCAGCCTTGAAGCCTTGCTAGGTTTCGGGAGTCACTAGGGGTGCCCGGCGCAGGATCGAGCGATTACTTGATCTACGGATCGATGGATCGATCGATGGTTGCGCCCAGGGCTGAGATCACACCCTCCGAACCTGATCCGGGTCATGCCGGCGCAGGGAAGTGGAACTGGATCGTCAAGGCCCACCTCCAGCTGCGCCCCGTCTTCGCCCGAGCCCCGTCATGCGCAGCGCCTGGATCGAGAAACGCCAAGGCCAAGCCAATGTGTCCCAGATGCACTACGCCCGCCAGGGGGTGGTGACCGAGGAGATGGCCTTCGTGGCGCAGCGGGAGAACCTCCCCGAATCGCTGGTGATGGAGGAGGTGGCCCGGGGCCGCATGATCATCCCGGCCAATATCGAGCACCCGAATCTGGAGCCGATGGCGATCGGCATCGCCTCGAAGTGCAAGGTGAACGCCAACATCGGCGCCTCCCCCAATGCCTCCGATCTCGACGAGG
>CAIRWM010000108.1 GCA_903882285.1 uncultured cyanobacterium | reverse complement strand
GTCGCTACCGCCGTGGGGTGCGCTACCCGCAGTGGTTCCTGCTGCTGGTGGCGGTGCTGGGGATAGCGTGCCCGGCGACACACAGGTAGGCGGGCCCCAGGCTGGCGCCCGCAGCCGTTCATACCCAGGCGATGCAATCTGTGCATTGTTCTGGCCGCTTGGTGATGCCGCCGAGGAGGCCGCCTTCAGAGAATCTGTTCGAGGAAGCGCCGGGTGCGCTCGTGGCTCGGTGCCGTGAAGAAGGTTTCGGGGTCGGCCGTTTCCACCACCTCGCCGTCGGCCATCAGCACCACCCGGTGGGCCACCTGGCGCGCGAAGCGCACCTCGTGGGTGACCACCACCATCGTGATGTCGTCGGCGGCGAGGTCTTGCATCACCTCCAGCACCTCCCGCACCATTTCCGGGTCGAGGGAGCTGGTGGGCTCATCGAACAGCAGGATGCGCGGCTCCATGCACAGCGCCCGGGCGATCGCCACCCGCTGCTGCTGCCCCCCCGACAGCTGGCCGGGGTATTTGGCCGCCTGCTCGGCGATCCCCACGCGCTCCAGCAGGGCGCGGGCCTGGCGCTCCACCTCGGCGCGGGGCCGCTTACGCACCAGCACCGGCGCCAGGGTGAGGTTCTCCAGCACCGTGAGGTGGGGGAAGAGATTGAACTGCTGGAACACCATGCCCACCTCGCGGCGGATGGCGTCGATGTGGCGCAGATCGTTGGAGAGGGCGATGCCGTCCACCGTGATGCTGCCCTGCTGGAAGTCTTCCAGGGCATTGAAGGTGCGGATGAAGGTGCTCTTGCCCGACCCCGACGGCCCCATGATCACCACCACCTCGCCGCGGTTCACCTGCAGGCTGGCGCCCCGCAGAGCATGAAAGCCGTTGGGGTACCACTTCTGGACCTCTTTGGCCTCGATCATCGTTTCACTGGTGGATTCGCTCATCGCAGGACTTGAAAACGGCAGGGGAGGTCAGGTTGCGGAGGGGATCGTGTGAGGATCGAGGCGCCGCTCCAGCGCCCGGCTGCCCAGGCCAAGAGCAGCACAACAGCACCAGAAAAGAACGGCAAGGGTGAGATAAACCTCAGCACTCTTGCCGAGGAAGGCCGGATTGGCCATCACGGTGCGGGCCGTGCCCAGCAGGTCGAGCAGCCCGATCAGGGACAACAGCGTGGTGTCCTGCAGCAGGGAGATGAACTGTCCCACCATCGCCGGCAGGGCCACCCGCAGGGCCTGGGGCAACACCACCTGCTGCAGTGTCTGCCCATAGGACAGGCCCAGTGAACGGGCCGCCTCGAACTGCCCAGGGGGAACTGCCGACAGACCCGACCGGACCGATTCAGCCAGATAGGCAGCTGCAAAGAACGTCAAAACCCAGGCAGCGCGCCAGATGCGCTCCGGTGCCAGGCCACCGGGTAACAGGAACCCGAGGATGTTCTGACCGAGAAACAACAGCGTGATCAGCGGGGCTCCGCGGATGAACTCGATGTAAAGCACCGAACCCCAGCGCAGCAGCGGCAGATCGCTGCGACGACCCAGGGCAAGCATCACTCCGATGGGGAAGCAAAGCAAGATCGCAAAACTGGCCGCCAACAGGGTGAGGAGCAGTCCGCCCCACTCGGAAGGCGGCACCGTGACGAGGCCCAGACCGCCACTGATCAGCACCATCCCCAGCAGGTAGAGGGCTGGCCAGAGCAGCGGCACCAGACGCCGCAGCGCTGATGGCAGCACCGCCGCAAACCGACCCGCCGCCCAGCGGCAGCCCACCAGCAGAGCCACCACAAGCCACCAGCGCAGCTGGATCAGAGCCGCCAGCCTCAAGGCCCAGGGAAGCCAGAGGGCACCAAGGACAAGAATCACCACCGCCAGCCGGTCGTGGCGTGGCCAGAGCGTTCCGGTGCGATCAGGGCGCGGCGAGGCCCGGAGCAGACCCCAGCTCAGGCCGGTGGCGGCCGCCAGCAGTGCGGTGAGCAGCCAGAGGCGCCACTGTTGCTCGATGGGGTAGCGGCCGACGGCAAACAGGGTGCTGTTGACCTGGATCACGGCCCAGGAGGCCTGGCCGAAGGCCCAACGCAGAAAGCCAATGGCAACGAGGCCGATCAGCACGATCAGGCTGATGCTGAGCACCCCATCGCCCGGGCTGGAGAAGAGTTCACGGCGCAGGCGGCGCAGCTGCGGGGCCAGGACAGGACGGTTGGCCATCTCAGCGCTCCTTGATCTGCACGAGATGGTTGACTCCGTTCATCAGCACCGAGATGAAGAGGTCAAGAACCAGATAGGCCGACAGCAGCAGCAGATAGACCTCGACGGCGCGACCGGTCTGATTGAGCGTGGTTTCAGCCACTGAATAGAGATCGGTATAACCAACCGCGACGGCCAGGGAGGAATTCTTGGCCAGGGAGATGTATTGAGTGTTCAGCCCCGGCACGATCACCCGCAGGGCCTGGGGCAACACGATGGTTCGCAGGGTGGTGATCCAGCTGATGCCCAGGGATGCGGCCGCTTCCCATTGGCCTTTGGGTACCGCGGCCACTCCGCCGCGCACCACCTCGGCAATGAAGGCGCCTGAGTAGACGATCAGCCCGGTGAGCAGGGCACCGAACTCCACACTGAGCCTCAGGGGTGCCTGCCAGACATCATTGACGAGCTGGGGACCAACCCAGCGCAGACCATCCGCGAAACCAGCCAGGTATAAACCCGATTTGGCCAGCACCAACCCTGGCAGCTGGATGGCTGCCGTGCCATTGGGCAAGCTCAGGAACACCACGAAATACCAGAACACCAGTTGCAGCAACAGGGGAATGTTGCGGATCAGCTCCACATAAACCCTGGCGATGCCGCGCAGCAGACCGTTGCGACTGAAGGAGGCCATCCCCGCCAGGGTGCCCAGCACGGTGGCACCCACCAGTCCGACCAGCACGGCACGGATGGTGTTGACCAGACCCGCCAGCAGGGCTCGCCAATAGGGAAGCCCTGCATTGAACGGCAAGACCGTTTCAGAGATGTCGAATCCGGCTGGCTGATTCAACCAGCGCCAACTCAGCAGTAATCCGGCCGCTGTGAGATTGCGCACCAGATTGCCCAGCAGAAAGGCGATCATGATGAGCACCACCAAAGCCACTACCGCCTGAACCAGCAGGGGGATCACCCGACGGTTACGCCACCAGGGAATCGTCTCATTGCTGAGCGCGTTGATGGTGTCAGCCATCAACGGAAGGGTGGGGAATAAATCAGGCCGCCATCCTTCCACTGGCGGTTGATGCCCCGATCAAGCCTAAGAGCCGAACCTAGACCGACATTGCGATCAAAGATTTCGCCGTAATTCCCCACCGCGCCAACCACCTTGACGACGAAGTCGGAGGGCAGACCCAGCTGCCGGCCGAAGTCTCCCTCCACGCCGAGGAAGCGGCGCAGATCAGCGAGGTTCTTGTTGCCCTTGGCTTCGCTCAGTTTGGCGGCCACATTGGCCTTGGTAATGCCGAGCTCCTCGGCCTGCATCAGGGCGTAAACAGTCCAGCGCAGCGCATCAGCCCAAGCCGGATCGGCATTGGTGGTGGCAGGGGTGAGAGGCTCCTTGCTCAACACCTCGGGCAGAAGGGTGTGCTGCGCAGGGCTGGGGAAAGCGCTGCGCTTGGCCGCCAGCTGGGAGCGGTCGCTCGTGACGGCGACACAACGACCTCCCAGGTAAGCGCTGTAAGTCTGGTCACCGGTCTGGAATTTGAGCGGCGTATAGGCCACCCCCAGCTCGCGCATCCGGTCGGCGAGGTTGAGCTCGGTGGTGGTGCCGCTCTCGACGCAGATCGGCTTACCGGCGAGATCCTTGAGGGTCTTGATGCCACTGACGGCTGGCGTCATGACGCCCTGACCGTCATAAAAGACAGTGGGGGCGAAACTGAGCCCGTTACCACCGGCGGCATCACGGCTGAGGGTCATGGTCGTGTTGCGCGACAGCATGTCCACCTCGCCACTGGCAAGGGCGGCGAAGCGCTCACTGGAGTTGAGATCCCGGAATTCCACCTTCTCCGGATCGCCGAAGAGGGAGGCTGCCATCGCCTTGCAGATGTCCACATCCAGCCCGCTGTAGCGGCCATCAGAGCCGACAAAACTGAAACCGGGAAGTTTGCCGTCCACCCCGCAGACCAACTTGCCGCGCTGGGTGATGGTGCTCATCTTCTGGCTCTGAACGCCGGAACCGCTGTCGGCAGCACACCCACCCAACAGACCAGTCAGCAAGACAACGAGAGGCCAGCGAACCTGCATCGACTCCGTGAACCCGGGTGGAAACCCCCCGATTGTTGCAGACAGAGACGGTGAAAAAAAAGACTGGCTGAACAACCCGGTTCAGCGGAAGGGCGGTGCCACGATCAATCCCCCACGACTCCAGAGCTGGTTCAGCCCCCGTTCCAGACGCAGGCTGGAGCGCAGCCCCACGTTGCGGTCGATGATCTCGCCATAGTTGCCCACAGCGGCCACCGCCCGGTAGGTGAAATCGTCTGGGAGACCAAGCTGTCGCCCCAGATCACCCTCCACACCGAAAAAGCGGCGCAACTCCGCAGCGTCGGGATTGGCACGGGCTTCCTTGAGGCGGGTGGCGACATTCGCCCTGGTGATGCCCCACTCCTCCGCCTGCATGACCGCATAAACGATCCAGCGCACCGCATCGCTCCAGACGGGATCGGCCTGTTGCGTCGCCATGGCCATCGGCTCCTTGCTGAGGGTCTCCGGCAACAGCTCGTGGGCCTGCGGATCGGGGAACAGGCTGCGACGGGCAGCAAGGCCGGCCCGGTCGCTGGTGACAGCGCTGCAGCGTCCGCTCTGATAAGCCGAAAAGGTCTGGTCGGCATTCTGGAAGCGCAGGGGCGTGTAGGCCAGCCCAAGCAAACGCATGCGGTCGGCCATCACCGCCTCGTTGGTGGAGCCGCTCACGACGCAGACGGTACGGCCTGCCAGGCCGGCCAGGGAACGCACCCCCTCACGGCGGGGGGCCATCACCCCGCCCGCGTCGTAGTAAGTGATGGGAGCAAAGCTGATCGCATTGCCTCCGGGCGCATCGCGCGTCAGCGAAAGGGTGGTATTGCGTGAGAGCACATCCACCTCACCACTGGCGAGGCTGGCAAATCTGTCATTGGTGCTCACCGGCCGCAGTTCCAGCTTGGCGGCATCTCCCAGCACCACCGCAGCCAGCGCCCGACAGAGATCCACGTCCAGTCCTTCATAGCGGCCATCGGGCTCGAGCACGCTGAAACCCGGCAGCTGGCCATTGGTGCCGCAGATCAGCCGACCACGCGACTGGATCGCCGCCAGGCGCGGGCTGGCGACCCCTCCCGAACCCGCGCCCTCATCAGCGAAGGCAGCCAGCGCTGCCGACAACAGGGTGAGGCTCAGAGCGGAGATCAGGGTCCTCCAGTGGCATGCGCCACACCTCAATGGCAGCTGGTTCCGGAACCTGGCGGGGAGCCGCATGCCGCACAGGAAGCAGGGAGCCAATCCTGTCACGGCCAGCCAGGCACACTCTCGCGAAGCGATGGGAGCGGAGGTGTCAAGGGCGATCTCCGGATCAGGGCAGCGCCAGCAGCACCGCACCCACCCCCATCAGGCCCACCCCCAGCCACTGCCAGGGGGCCAGGCTCTCGCCCAGCCACAGCACCCCCAGCAGCGCCACCGCCACGACGCTGAGCTTGTCGATCGGCGCCACCCCCGACACCGGCCCCAGGCTCAGGGCACGGAAATAACAGAGCCATGACACCCCCGTGGCCAGCCCCGAGAGCACCAGAAACACCAGACTGCGGCGCGGCAGCAGTGCCAGCGACGTCAGCTCACCCCGTCCCAGCACCACCGCCAGCAGCAGGGCCAGCACCACCAGCGTGCGCAGCAGGGTGGCCAGGTTGCTGGGGATCCCGGCCACGCCGAGCTTGGCCAGCAGCGCCGTGACGGTGGCGAACAGGGCCGACAGCAGGGCCCAGACCTGCCAGCTGAGCAGCAGCGGGGCGAGGGCGTTGGGGTTCGGCACGGCAGGCCCCGGGGGGAGGAGAAGTCCCCCCAGCCTGCTCAGCGGCGCCGCCGCGGTCAGCGGCTGGATATCAGGCCACCTCATCGTCATCGTGGGCAAAGCGGTTGTAGAGGAAGTCGATGTTCAGGGCCTCGTCGATGTCGTGGATGATCATCAGCACCTTGCACTTCGGGGTTTTCCAGATCTGGAGCAGCTCCTCCTTGGTGATGGCATCGAGGGCGCCGTGCTGAACATGCTGATGTTGCAGATCCGCTCGAGGATCTCCACGTTGTTGCGCGGGAAGGGAATCTCCGCCCAGCGAGCCAGCTGGGTGAGGATCCAGAGGTGTTCGGTGCGGCTGGGGGTGGTGGCTCCTCCACCACCGCCTCTGCTGGGAGGGTTACCGAGGCAGCCCGTCTACACCACGGTACCGGCAAGGGTGCCGCTGAGCAGGGCGAGAAAACGACGACGCTTGGCTACGGAGAGGGAGGGAAAAAAGACGAAAGGCTGGTCAGAGGAGGGGCAGATTCAGGTGATCAGCGTTGGCGCCCAGTGGCCTGCTGTCTCTGCTTTGATTGAAGTTCCTGGAGATCTTGGTCCGTTGCGTGAAAACGCAGCGGATTTTTTTGATGACGCCGGTGGCACGGCGCTGGCCATTCAGGCCTCCAGGTAGTCGGCGAAGCCAGGGGAAAGCTGCTGGATCGCGACGTTGGCCCGCCGCTCCAGGCCACGGGCACTGTCACGGCTGATGCCCATGCGCCTAGCGGTGGCACTGAGGCTCAGCGGCTTCTCCTCCATCAAGCCATAGCGAAAGCGCAGCAGGGTGGCTTCCTGGTCGGGCAGATCATCGAGCAAGCGTTCGATGTCCTGCTGCATCAGGGCCAACGCCAGCTGATCCTGGGGGTTGGTGCTACCGCAGGCCAGGGTTTCAACCAGCCGCAGGTCACCATTCGCTCCCTGCTGGGCATCCAGGCTGAGCGGCTCCTGAGCGCGGAAGAGCACCTCACGGATATCGAGGGCGGTGTATCCCGTGGCCGCCTCAAGTTCGGGCAGGCTGGGATCACGGCCCAGCTGCTGGCCCAGCCTCTGCTGGCATTGGCGCAGCCGATGCAGCTGGTCGACCATGGTGGAAGGAAGCCGGATCGTGCGCCCCCGCTGGATCAGGGCGGTGCCGATCCCATCGCGGATCCACCAGGTGGCGTAGGTGGAGAAGCGATACCCCCGACGGGGATCAAAGCGCTCCACGGCCTTGATCAGACCGATGGTGCCCTCCTGGATCAGATCCTCCAGATCGGCAGGCCGATGCTGAAAGCGCTTCGCCATGCTGATCACCAGGCGGAGGTTGGCGACCACCATGCGGCTGCGCGCCCGTTCCGCCCGGCGCAGGCAGCGCTGCAACGGCCTGGCCTCCAGGCCGGCTTCCAACGCCCAGGCCTCCTGGGAGGGGGCGATGCCACCGGCACGGATCGTCATCTCCTCCTTGACCTCAAGCACGCGGCGGCCTTCCTGCACCTGGCGTGCCAGAGCAATCTCCTCGGCAGCGGTGAGCAGAGGAATCCGCGCGATGGCGCGCATATGCAGGCTGAGTGCGTCGCAGCGGCCCAGGGGGCGCTTCTGTGGCGCGGGCATCGGAGGAGCATTGGAATGGGTCGGCAGACGCTAAAGACTGTGCTTACCCCTTGGGTATTCCAGGACGATCTCCAGAGCACAGCAGCTGTAATCGCCATGATTAACTTGTCTGATCATTCCCAGGATTCAGCCTTGACAAATATTTATTTTCCTGACATTTGGCCATCGGCATCCAACGCTCGATGCGTGCCCTGTCCGGCCATACGAATCAGCCAGTAAGCCGCCGCCAGGCCCACCACGATCAGCCCGAAGCCAGCCATCAGCGGGGCCTTATCCTCTGCTCCCGGTGGCAGCACGATCACCTTCCGTGCCACAGCAGTAAGTGCTGTCAGCAGCACAAGTTCGATCTGCACCACTTGGTCGCGCAGGTAGGCCGTCACGTTTTGCAAAACCTCCAGAGCAATGAAGATCAGCAGCAGGCGATCGAGCAGTTTGATCAGGCTGCCATCGAACCAGTCGGTCTGCCATTGGATCACCTTCACGCCCGATTGCAGCAGAAGCTCAACAGTCGCAAATCCGATTACCACGGCCAGCAGCAGAGCAAGAATCTTGGCCAGCTGCCGTTCATAGTTGTGGATGGCGCCAAGAAAGCGCTTGTCGCTGAATAGATCCATAGCGCACAAAAGTAATTGTTGGGTCAACCTGCCCAGCTCCTGATGGAGCAGGGCTCATGGTGGAACGAGCCACCCCTAATCTCCGCAGCCATGACAACCCCAGCCCTGGCATGGATGTGCGCGTTGCCAGATCCTAAGACCCTTGCTGGGGCATTGGGTTGCCAAGGGCAGGTTGTCTGTCTCGGTTGTCACCATCGGCCTGGCACCTGCTCTCAGCAGCTCATAAAAAACCCCGGCGCAATGCCGGGGCCTTGCTTTCAGGCTATCGAGCATCTGGCTCTGAATGCTTCGCCTCGGAACTGCCCCCCCCGTTGAGAGTCAATCCTGGCTGCATCTGCCTTCAGAATTTGTGATCTCGCAGGGCTTCCACTTGGTAGATGTAGGTGATAATCGAATAGTCAGCGTAATACTTAGATTCGATTTCGCGAGTGATCTTGTCGGCGAGCTCGCGGGTGCCAGTGAGCACCTCAATCTTCACATTAGAAAGGGTGTGGGAAACGCTGGGTTCACCTGTGGAGCGGATGTTGCGGCTACCTTCCCCACCTGCCGCATTCACGGTGTAGCCAGTGGCCCCGGCCTCCTTGATCAGCTTGGTGAGCTTTTTGGAGAGAATTTCCTCTGCGACGATAACCAGTTTCCAGACCTGTTGACTCATTGATCAAACTCCGAGTGGTTGTTGGTGTGTTGATTCAGCGCCCCAGCATTATCTCGGCAATGCCGATGAACAGCGGGATGCAAATGGCGATCGCCACAGGCGTACCGATGGCCGTGGAGGCGCCAATATAAGCCGATGGATTGGCTGAGGGGATGCCAGCACGCAGGGTGGGCGGGCCGGAAATGTCCGAGCTGGAGGCAGCGATCACAGCGAGCACCACAGCACCGCCGATGCTGAATCCTGTGAGTTTGTGAATGATCAGGCCGAGACCAAAGGCCAGGAAGCCATGCAGGATGGGAGCAATGAAAGCGTAGATGGCAAACCACTGGGCGACCTTGCGCAGCTCATTCATCCGCTGAGCAGCTTCCATCCCCATGATGATCATCAGGATGGACAGGAAACCTTTGAACAAAGGGTTGAAAAAGCTCTCATACACCGGTTCCGGCCTAGTGAGGATGCCGAGGGCAACCCCCATCAGCAGAGCAGTGACGGCCGAACTCTGCAGGCTTTCCTTGATGATCGGCCAGATTTCCACCTTCTCGGCTTGACCGGTTGTCTTGCTGATGTAGACACTGGCCACCACAATCGCCGTCACCAGCGCCGGAATGTCCATGAAGGGATACAGCGCTGCCGTCCAGGCCTCGTAGGGCACTTTGGCTGCGTCCAGGCCAGGCAGGACGGCGGCCAGGGTGGAGCCGCTCACCGCTCCGAACAGGCCGCCAGTGGCCACCGCATCCTGCACTTTGATGCCGGGCATCCTGCCGAGGGTCCAGCGGCTGATGAACACGATCACGATGCCAATCAGCACTGCCGCGAGCGCCGGCAGAAAGATTTCAGCGGGATTGGAGTTGCGGATGGCGATGCCACCGGTCAGGCCGATCTTGATCAGCAGGAAGAAGCTGATGAACTTGTAGATCGAATCGGGAATCGCCAGCTGGCTACCCAGCGAGGCCACCACAATGCCGCCGATCAAGAAACCAAGTGTAGGCGACTGGAGCTGTTCAAGAAAAAGCTGAAGGAACTCAGACACTACAAATCCTCAAGGTGTGCAGGCAGTTGGTTGGGGAGTTGTGCCTATGAAGAAGCCTCAAAGGGCGATCTCTCCATGATTCAGCGGCACTTAAGAGCTCGCTGAGCGCCGCGATAGCCAGGGCTACGACGACAACCGCGCTTTCCTGCTTCATCACTGTCAGGCAGCCGGATAAAGCCGCCGAATGCCGCGATGGTGCGAAGGTATCGCGAAGGCGGTACGCATCGCTACAGGTGGGTGGTTGGCAGCGAACCATAGGCAGTGTCCGGCGCACTTGGGTGGGGTGCGCCGCAAGTCCAACGACACGGCAATGGCACACCAGCCCCTGCCCCAGATTCCTCGGGACATTCCTATAAACCCCTGACTTCTCCAGCCTTCGAATGCCCCCCATTCCCCATCTGCTGATGGAGTTCAGCTCCCATCAGCTGGAAACGGCCGAAACGTTGCTGCAGGTCGGCCGCTTCCTGGTGATCTTCATCGCCGCCCGGGCGATCGCCGAGCTGATGGTGCGGCTGCAGCTGCCCACGATCCTCGGCGAGCTGGTGGCCGGTGTGCTGATCGGCGTCTCCGGTCTGCATCTGATCGTGCCTCCCGGCACCCAGGCGGAGCTGAGCGCCGCCGCCTCGGGCCTGGTTGCCACGCTCACGGAGATCACGCCGGAGGCGGTGCGCCACGTCTACGACGAGACCTTCCCCAGCCTGCAGACCGTGTCGCAGCTGGGGCTGTTTGCGCTGCTGTTCCTCACCGGGCTGGAGAGCGAACTCGATGAGCTGGTGGCCGTGGGCGTGCAGGCCGGGACCGTGGCGGTGACTGGCGTGGTGCTGCCCTTCGCCCTGGGAACGGCGGGCCTCTATTACCTGTTCCATGTGCCGCTGATCCCGGCGGTGTTCGCCGGTGCGGCGATGACGGCCACCTCGATCGGCATCACCGCCAGCGTCTTCGGTGAGCTCAAGTGGCTCAAACGCAGCGAGGGTCAGATCGTGATCGGCGCCGCCGTGCTTGACGACATCCTCGGCATCGTGATCCTGGCGGTGGTGGTGGCCGTGGTCGGTGGCGGTGCCTTCAGCGTCGTCCCGGTGGTGAAGCTGTGCCTGGCGGCGGTGGCCTTCGTAGCCGTGGCCCTGTTCCTCAGCCGCACTGCCGCCCCGGCCTTCGACTGGATGGTGGACAGGCTCAAGGCACCCGGCGATGTGGCCGTGGCCAGCTTCGTGGTGCTCACTCTCTCCTGCTTCATCGCGCAGGCGATCGGATTGGAGGCGGCCCTGGGCGCCTTCGCCGCCGGCCTGATCCTCAGTGCTTCCAAGCACACCCATGACATCGATGCGGCTGTCAAGCCGCTCGTAGCCCTGTTCGCCACGGTGTTCTTCGTGTTGATCGGCACCGGCATGGACCTGTCGGTGCTCAATCCCTTCGACCCCGCCAACCGCGAGGGGCTGATCGTGGCGGCCTTCCTGCTGGTGGTCTCGATCATCGGCAAGATCGCCGCCGGCTGGAGTTACGTCAGCAAGGAACCCACCAATCGCCTGGTGGTGGGCCTGGGCATGATGCCCCGCGGCGAAGTGGGTCTGATCTTCCTGGGCCTCGGCCGTCAGGCCGGCATCCTCACGCCGGCGCTGGAGGCGGCGATCCTGCTGATGGTGATCGGCACCACCTTCCTGGCTCCGATCCTGCTGCGGGTGGTGATCCCTGCGGAACCCGAGCCGGCCAGCGAGGCGGTCTCGCTCGGAAACTGAGCGCTCCAGCGGCTCTGCACCACCGCAGCCCCGCTTCCCAGTCGATACCCACCAGACTGGGGACACCGAGCCGGTCCGGCGGCCATGCCGCAGATCTCCAGCCCCTACGCCGGTGAACGCGTCGCCCTGGCCACCCGCCATGGCAAGCAGCGGGTGATCGGCCGGAGCCTGCGGCATGGGCTCGGTGCCGAGCTGCTGCACCTGCCAGACATCGATACCGATGCCCTCGGCAGTTTCTGCGGCACGGTGGAACGCCGCGGCACGGCGCTTGAGGCCGGCATCGCCAAGGCCGAGCTGGCCCTCGAACATGGCGGCACCGGGCTGGCGATCGCCAGCGAGGGCAGCTTCGGCCCCCATCCGGCGCTGCCACTGCTGGCCGTGGGGCTCGAAGTGATGGTCTTCCTCGACCGCGAGCGCGGCCTGACGATCCAGGAGCAGCTGCTGACTCGCCGCACCAACTTCGCCCAGCGCCAGTTGAGCTTGGCGGCGATCGACTCGGAGAGCGGACGTGCCGACCTGCAGCGCTGGCTCCAGGCGGTGGGCTTCCCCAGCCATGGCCTGATCGTGCGGCCCCAGGCCCACAACGCAGGCGCAGCGGCGCTCCATAAAGGAGTCCATGACTGGCCCACCCTGCTGACCGCGATCCGCACGGCCGCCGCCGCGACCCCGGAGCCGGTCGTGCTGCTGGACACCGACATGCGGGCCCACTGCAATCCCACCCGCATGGCCAGCATCCGCCAGCTGAGCTTCCGGCTGGTGCGACGCATCCGCTCGCTTTGCCCGGCATGTGGCGCCCCGGGCTGGGGACTGGAGCGCCATCAGGCCGGCCTGCCCTGCGCCTGGTGCCGCACACCCACCTCGCTGAACCAGGCCGAGATCTTCGGCTGCCGCCAGTGTGGCCACGAGCAGCGGCGGCCCCGCCATGACGGGCTGGAGGCCGCCGATCCCGGCCAGTGCCCCAGCTGCAACCCCTGAGGCGATCAGCCCGGCAGGATCACCCGATCGATCACGTGCACCACGCCGTTGTCGCAGATCACATCGGCGCTGACCACCGTGGCGTTCTTCACCTCAAAGGGCTCGGCACGCCGGATCGGGATCGGCGCCCCTTCCAGGCTGCTCCACTCGGCCTGCTCCACCAGTTCATCGCGCCGATGGGCCCCGGCAATCACGTGGAACTTGAGGATGCGGGCCAGCTGGGGCGGATTGTCCACCAGGGTCTGCACCGTGCCGGGGGGCAAGGCCGCAAAGGCGTCGTCCACCGGGGCCAGCACCGTGAAGGGACCGGGCCCCTCCAGGGCTTCGCGCAGGCCGGCAGCCTCCACCGCCGCCAGCAGGGTGTTGAAGCAGCCGGCGCCGGCGGCGGTCTCGAGGATGGTGGCCATCAGCGGTACTCCTGGGTCTGAATCGCGCCAAGGCGGGCCTCGGGGCGGAGGAAGCGGTCCATCTGCGCTTCGAAAAACCGGCGGTTGGCCATCAGGTGCTCGGGGTCAGTGTCATCCAGGGGATAGAGGAGGGCGCAGCGCAGCGCCTGGATCACCGCCGAGGTGACGTTGTACATCGAGCGCTGGAAGGTCACCCCCAGCTGAATGAGCTGGTCTTCCTCACCGCGCTTGTGCCCCTTGTAGAGCTCCTGCAGGTAGGGCGGCAGGAAGTGCAGCATGTCCTGCATCAGCAGGGTGGGAGGGATGCCCGCCGAGCCCACGGGGAAAACATCCGCATAGAGAATGCCGTAGTGGAAGTCGGCCTGGTCGGCCGGCACCTGGTAGGCCTGGGCGTTGTAGCTCTTGGTACCGCGGAAGGGGGAGGTGCGGTAGAACACAGCCTCCACGTAGGGCAGGGCCGCCTCATAGAGCCAGGTGAAGCCCTCGCTCTTGGGAATGATCTCGAAGCACTCACCGCGGATGAACACGTGGTGGTAGATCGGCCGGCCCGCCACCGCAAAGATGCCGTTCACCAGGAAGTCCATCGCCTGCGGCACCGAGGTGAGCTTGCCCTCGTCGTAGAGATCGCTCATCTCGAAGAACACCGGCGCCATCACCTCCCAGAACAGGCCGAGATTGGCGGTATAGCTCAGCTGGCGCACCTGCTCCAGGACCATCTCAGGGAACAGCCTGTAGAGACCCAGCATCAAGGGGTTGCCCTTGAAGTAAGCCTTGATCGCCCGATCGGCGTTGGCGCGGTAGGCGTCGCTCTCCAGATAGTCGTTGAAGCGGCCGCCCATGCCCTGGTGCCAGAGCATGGCCTGCATGCAGGCCTCAGCGAACTCCATGTTCACCCGGTCGTGCCAGAGGTGATGCAGCAGCTTCGGCATGCGGCGCGTCTCGCCGCGCTCCATGAACTCCAAGAGCTCGGGATGGGCCTTCTCGCCGCCACGCCAGATGCGCAGCTGCGACTGGTCGCCGGCGTAACTATTGGGCCGGTCGAGATACTCCTGGGAAATCAGATACTTGAAGGCGGGCAGCGGCTGGAGGAACACCTGCTCGGCGATGTAGAGCAGATCGCGCCAGTAGAAGTCCATCGGCACGGCGTAGGCCTTGTAGATGCCGATGATCTGCATCAGGTTTTCCGGCGTGTCCGGCAGCATCGAGCCGCCGGCTTCCAGCCGGTGGATGATCTCCGCATAGCGGTGGCTGGATGGAGGAATCAACGGCGCCTGGATGCGCTCCGGAGCAGCGGTGGGGGTCATGCGGGCAGCGACAGGGTGGAGGATTCAGGCGCCATGGCGAGTTGCACCAGGGCATCGGAGTGACGCAGGGCGATGGCGGCGGTGCTCGGCTCGCTCCAGGCCGTGAGACCGGTGGGCCAGATCCCCGCCAGCACCACCAGCACCGTGAGCACCAGGGCGGGGAGCCGTTCGCCCCAGTGGGTGTTCTGCCAGTCAGCGCGGCTGTTGTCGAGCCGCCCGAAGCCGACCCGGTTGAACAGGCGCACCGCATAGACGGCGGTGAAGCCCGAGGCCACCAGACAGACCAACGTGGCCCGGGGGAAGACGGTCCAGCTGCCCTCGAACACCAGCAGCTCCGCCGGGAAACCGGCCAGGCCGGGGATGCCGGCGGCTGCCATCAGCGCGAGCAGCATCAGACCCATCGTGAACGGCAGTCCGCGGATCGGGTTGAGCAGACCAGAAAGCTCGGCGATCACCGTGGTGCCCGTCTTGCGCTGGATCAGCCCCACGCAGGCGAACAGCAGGGCCACAATCAGGCCATGGGCCAGAATCTGGGCCACGGCCCCCTGCAGGCTCATCGGCGTGGCCGCGGCCAGGGCCAGCACCAGCAGGCCCATGTGCCCAAGAGAGCTGTAGGCCATCAGCCGGCGGATGTCGGTGGCGGCCACGGCATTGAGGGCGCCGTACACCGCCGTGACCGCCCCGGCGGCGGCGATCCAGGGGGAGAAGGCACTCCAGGCCTCGGGCAGCAGCCCCACACCGAAGCGCAGCAGGCCGTAGGCCCCCAGCTTCGACACGGCTCCGCCCAGCAGCATCACCACCGGCGCCGGCGCCTCGCAATAGGCGAACGGCTGCCAGCCATGCAGCGGCACCACCGGCAGCTTCAGCCCGAAGCCCAGCAGCAGCAGGGCCAGCACCCAGGCCTGCGCCGAAGGGGTGAGGCGGCTGCCGGCCAGGGCCTCGAAGCTGAAATTCACCGACGGGGCAGCACCGGCCAGGGCACCGGCCTCGCCCGCGCCCTGGCCGAACCAGCCGAAGGCCAGCACAGCGGCCAGCAGGCTGAGGCCGGAGACGGCCCCGTACAGCAGGAAGCGCACGGCGGCCCCGGCCCGGCGCTCGCCGCCCCAGATGGCCACCAGCAGGGTGGTGGGGATCAGCACCAGCTCGAAGGCCAGCACAAACAACAGGGCGTTCTGGGCCAGGAAGGCGCCGATCACGCCCAGGTTGGTGGCCAGCAGCAGCGGGTAGTAAAGCCGGGGGCGACTCTGGTCGATGGGGGAGGCGAGCACCGCCATCGCCGTGAGCAGGGCCGTGAGCAGGACCAGCGGCAACGAGAGTCCATCAAGGCCGAGCTCCAGCCCCAGGCCCAGGCGCGGCAGCCAGCTCAGGGCCAGGTCGGCCGGCGGCTGGCGCCAGGCCAGCAGCCCCACCGCCAGCTGGGCCAGGGCCACAGCGGCCGCCAGGCCACGCACCAGGGTGCTCCTGCCCTCCGGCAGCAGCGTCAGCAGCACCCCCCCGAGCAGGGGCAAGACGAGAAGCAAGGACAACGTCATGGCGGATTCGCTCAGGGCAGCAGAGACATGGGACGGGCCGCGAGCAGCCAGGCCGCCATCAGCAGCACGCCCAGCACGAGGGTGAGGGCATAGGCCTGGGAACGGCCCGAGGTGGTGAAGCTGAGGCGCCGGGCACCGGCCAGGGCGGCGGAGCCGGCGCCACCGCTGAAGCCATCGACCAGGCGGCTGTCACTCCAGGCGCCGAGACGGGCCAGGGCCAGCACCAGCGCCACCACAGTGGCGTGATAGAAGCGCTCGGTCTGCATGTCGTGGGCCAGCCATTCCTGCAGACCGCCCAGGGCCTCGGGCAGGCGGGCCAGGCCGTGGGGGCGCAGGTAGAAGGCGGCAGACAGGCCACCACCCAGCAGGGTGGAGAGCAGCAACGGCCAGGCCAGCGGTCCCCAGCCAGGGATCGGGGTCATGGCGTAGACGCCGTTACGCACCAGCAGCTGGGGCAGGTGCAGCACGAGCCCCATCAGCACGGTGGTGGGCAGCACCATCAGCCAGAGCACCTCGGGGGAGCGCTGGGTGAACGGGGTGGGGCGACCGCCCCAGATCTGGCCAAACACGCGGATCAGGCCGGCACTGATCAAGGCATTGCTGAGCAGCACCACACCACTGAGCAGCCAGGGGTGGGCGCTGGAGGCGGTGAGGGCCAGCAGCTCGCGCAGGGCGGCAAAGCCGCCGAAGGGTGGCACCCCCATCAGACCGGCGGCGCCGGCCAGAAACGCCAGACCTATCAGGGGCCTGCGGCTCCAGAGGCCGCCTAGCTGGGTGAGGTCCTGGGTCACGTTGCTGATCACCACCGTGCCGATCGCCATCAGCAGCAGGGCCATCGGCAGCGGATACACCAGCATCAGGTGGTCGGCCACGGCCGTGCCACCCAGGCCCACCGCCACGAACAGCAGCCCCAGCCAGCTGCTGACCAGGAACGAGAGCGCCCGCTTGACATCGATCTGGGCCAGGGCGATCAGCGAGGCCACCACCGCGGTGGAGGCACCCACCACCACCAGCACCGACTGCACCAGCGGACTGAGTTCCAGCAGCGGTTCGAGACGCAGCAGCACCCAGGCCCCGCCCACCACCACCACTGCGTTGCGCAGCACCGTGGAGGGCAGGGGGCTCTCCATGGCCTCATCGAGCCAGAGGTGCAGGGGAATCTGGGCGCATTTGCCCATGGGGCCGGCAATCAGCGCCAGCAGGATCAGCTGGAACCCGGCCGGCAGGGGCTGACCGTTGTTGGTGATGTCGGCGGCCCAGCCCTGCAGCCCGTGGAAGTTCCAGGTGCCGGTGAGGGGCAGCAGGGCGATCAGGCCCGCCAGCAGGATCAGGTCGCCGATCCGCTTGGTGAGGAAGGCGTCACGGGCTCCTTTCACCACCAGCGGCTGGTTGTACCAGGTGCCCACAATCAGATAGGTGCCGAGCGTCAGCAGCTCGAGAATCACGTAGCTGAAGAACAGGGAATCGGTGAGCACCAGGGCGCAGAGGCCCGCCTCGAAAAAGCTCAGGGAGCCGAAGAAGCGCGGCCAGCCCCAGTCCATTTCCAGGTAGCCGATCGCGTAGATCTGCACCAGCACATGCAGTCCGGTGATCACCGTCATGGCGATCAGGGCGGGCTCGGTGATCAGGCCGTCGAAGCCGATGCGCAGGCCGGCGGTGTTCAGCCAGGTCCAGCCGAAGGTGAGCGGGCGGTAGAGGGCGCTTGCCCCCGCGTTGGCGTTGGCATGCAGGGCCAGCAGGGCGGCGACGCTGTGGGCGAAAGCCAGGGTCACCAGCAGCAGGTTGAGGTAGCCGCAAGGCCTGGGGCCGGTGCGGGAGATCAGGCCCGGCGACCAGAGGAAGGAGAACAGCGAGGCGACCAGCGGGTAGAGCGGAACCAGCCAGGCCGTCTGGGCAAACAGGATTGTCATCACGGCGGGGGAGAGGGCCGGAGGCGCCCGTGGCCGGGAACACTAAGAGCTGAGAAAGCAGTTGGGCGCCCCCTGCGACAGGAAAGTCCTATGGGGTCATCAAGCGTCACTTATGGCTGGGCCGGCAGGGATCGCCGCCGGACCAGGCCATGAATCCGTAGTAATCGCTGCACCGCTGTCCCCCGGGGATGCTGCAAAAGTGGAAGTCTGTGGTCGAGTCCTCCGATGTCCTGTCGGCAATGCGGCTGTCGCATGCTCGCCAAGGTGGGGCGCAGCCGCTCGATGCTGATCTGCACCGACTGCGGTCACCCCCAGGAACGGAGCCAGGATCCGGAGCAGTCGAGGCAGCGGATGGTGGGCGGCCTGATGATGTTCGGCCTGGCCACGGTGGCCGGCATGACCTTCTTCCTCTCCCAGGTGAGTGAACAGCGGGCGAAGCAGATGGAACCCCTCAATGCCATCGAGGCCGGCCAGGGCTCACCTGCAGCCGAATGATTCGCGCTCAGGCGTCGGCGTGACGGGAGCGGCGCCAGAGGCGCAGCACCTTCTCGAGCTCCAGGTAGAGGAAGAACAGCACGCTCACCCCCGCGCAGACCAGCAGGTCGGAGCCGGCCAGCGGCACGGTGCCGAAGAACTTCGCCAGAGCGGGCACGTAGAGCAGGGCCAGCTGCAACGCCGAAGTGAGCAGCACGGCCCAGATCAGCCAGGGGTTGGAGAAGGGCTTCACCTGCACCAGCGGCAGCTCGCTGCGGGCGGAGAGGGCATGGCCCATCTGGGCCAGGCAGAGGGTGGTGAACACCATGGTCTTCCAGGGGCCGTCGCCGCCATGAACCCGGTAGGCCCACACCATCAGGGCGATGGTCATCAGGCCGAAGACCACCCCCACCCGCAGGATGTAGCGACCGATGCCGCGGGCAAAGATCGATTCGCCGGGCTCGGCGGGCGGCCGCTCCATCAGGCCCTCCTCACCGGGTTCGAGGGCCAGGGCCAGGGCCGGCACCCCGTCGGTGACCAGGTTCATCCAGAGGATCTGCAGCGGCGACATCGGCACGCCGACCAGGCCCACCAGAGGAGCGGCGGCGATCGTGATCAACTCGCCGACGTTGCTGCCGAGGATGTACTTCACGAAGCGGCGAATGTTGGCGTAGACGAGCCGCCCCTCCTCCACCGCGTTGACGATGGTGGCGAAGTTGTCATCGAGCAACACCATTTCGGAGGCCTCCTTGCTTACCTCCGTACCGGTGATGCCCATGGCCACGCCGATGTGGGCCTGCTTGAGGGCGGGGGCGTCGTTGACGCCATCGCCGGTCATGGCGACGATCTCGCCGCGGGCCTGGAGCGCCTTGACGATGCGCAGCTTCTGTTCGGGCGGCACGCGCGCGTAGACGCTGCAGCGGGCCACCAGCTCCTGCAGGGGCCCGTCCTCGAGCTGCTCCAGCTCGCGGCCGAGCACCACCGTGCCCTCGGGATCCACCAGGCCGATGCCGGCGCCGATCGCCCGGGCCGTGAGCGGATGGTCGCCGGTGATCATCACCGGCCGGATGCCGGCGTGGCGGCAGCGGGCCACCGCCTCGGGCACCTCCGGCCGGGCAGGGTCGAGCTGGGCCATCAGGCCGAGCAGCACCAGGCGCTCCAGCTCGTGGTCGGGGCTGGGGTGATGCGGGGCGCAGGCGAAGGCCAGCACCCGCAGGCCGCGGGCCGCCAGGTCGCGGGCCTGCTCCAGCCACCACTGGCGGCCGGACTCCTCGAGCGGGGCCAGCCCGCCACCATCGAGCCAGCGATCGCAGGTGGCCAGGATCGCTTCCGGGGCCCCCTTGCTGATCAGCAGCCGCGATGAGCCCTCGGCGGCGGCCCCCAGGGGGGCCTGCAGGGAGCCGTCGGTGTCGCTCACCCAGACCGCCATCAGCTGCCGTTCGGAGCTGAAGGGAATCTCCGCCTCGCGCCGGTAGTGCTCGCGCAGGGAGAAGGCATCGATGCCGTCCTTGGCGGCCACCACCAGCAGGGCCCCCTCGGTGGGATCGCCGAGCACCTCCCAGCCACCCTCTGGTTCGCGCCGCATCTCGGCATCGCTGCAGAGCACGCCCGCCTGCAGCAGCAGGGCCTGGGCGCCGGGGGCAGAACCGGGGCGGGCGCCGGCAGGGGGCGCCAGATCGCTGCGGCTGAAGCGTCCGGTGGGCTCGTAGCCCTGGCCACTCACCGCAAATGCGGCGGTGCCGCTGCGCAGCTCCTGCACCACCTGGCGGTTCTGGGTGAGGGTGCCGGTCTTGTCGCTGCAGATCACCGTGACCGACCCCAGCGCCTCCACCGCCGGCAGGCGGCGGATCAGGGCGGCGCGCTGCACCATGCGCTGGGTGCCGATCGCCAGGGTGACGGTGATCACGGCCGGCAGGCCCTCCGGCACGATCGCCACCGCCATCGACAGGGCCACCTCCAGCAGGTTGAGCAGCTCCTGGCCCAGCCACCAACCCAGCAGCACCACGGCGGCCACCAGGGCCAGGGCCGAAACCACCAGCACATTGGCCAGGCCGTCGAGGCGCTTCTGCAGCGGTGTCTCCTCACCGCCGGCCGTGTTGATCAGCTCGGCGATCTGACCCAGTTCGGTGGCCATGCCGGTGGCCGTGACCACGGCGGTGCCGCGGCCGCGCACCACCTCGGTGCCCTGGAACAGGCAGTTCTGGCGCTCCAGCACCGGGGTGGCGGGCTCCAGCAGCAGGGAGGCCTGCTTGACCACCGCCTCCGCCTCGCCGGTGAGGGCCGCCTCACGCAGCCCCAGCTCGGCTCCCTCCAAAAGGCGGGCGTCGGCGGGGACGCGATCGCCGGATTCCAGGCGGATCAGATCGCCGGGCACCAGCTGCTCGCTCGACAGCCTCTCCCAGGCGCCGTCGCGGCGCACCATCACCAGGGGCTGGGCCATCTGGCGCAGGGCCAGCAGGGCCTGCTGGGCCCGGCTTTCCTGCAGGTAGCCGAGCAGGGCGTTGAGCCCCACGATCAGCACGATGGCGATCGCGTCCTTGGGGAACTTCTGCTCCACCCAGGCCACCGCCGCTGAGACGGCGGCCACCGCCAGCAGCATGATCAGCATCACGTTGCTGAACTGGTCCCAGAGGATGCGCAGCTTGCTGCGGCCGGCCTTGAGCTCCAGCCGGTTGGGCCCCACCCGCGCCAGCCGTTCGGCCACCTGGGCGGTGCTGAGCCCCTCGAGGCTCGCCTGCAGTTGGTCCAGACAGGCCTCGGCGCTGAGGGCGTGCCAGGAGGCTGGCGCTGGGCTGGCGCTCACGTGCAGGACAAAAACATTGCGAGTAACACTAAGGGCCGGATCGTGGCCCTGGGTCAGCCCATACCCGCCCAGAGGAGCCTGCCCCCCAGACTGGGCGCCACCCACGGCACGCTCCCCCGGCCGATGCCCGCCAGCCCCCATCCCACCGCCTGGAACCGCCTGCAGCAGTGGCGCCACCAGCTCACGGTGCCCCAGTTCACGATCGTCACCGGGCTGCTGGTGATCGCGATCGGCACCGTGATTCTGGCCTCACCGCTCTGCTCCAGCGATGCGGTGGGGCTCTGGCAGGCCCTGTTCACCGTCACTTCGGCGATCACGGTGACGGGGCTGTCGGTCATCGACGTGGGCCGCGACCTCACCTTCTGCGGCCAGGTGGTGCTGGCCGGACTGATCATCACCGGCGGCCTCGGCCTGATGGCGATCACCACCTTCCTGCAGGGCTTTGTTCAGGGGCGTTCCGGGCTGCGCCAGCGGCTCGACAAGGGGCGCTCCCTCGATGAATTCGGCGTAGGCGGCATCGGCCCCACCTTCCACTCCATCCTGCGCACGGCCTTCTGGGTGATGGGGATCGGCACGCTGATCCTGTTCGCCTTCGGCTTCACCGACATCGCGAACCCCGCCGAGCGCCTCTGGGCCTCTCTGTTTCACTGCATCAGCGCCTACAACAACGCCGGTTTCGGTCTCTGGAGCGACAACCTGGTCGGCTACCGCAGCAACGCCGTGGTCAACGGGGTGATCGCCAGCCTGATCGTGATCGGCGGCATCGGCTGGCGTGTCGCCAACGACGTCTGGCGGAACCGGACGCGGCTCGGCCGGCTGCGGCGGCTCAGCCTGCACACCCGCCTGGTGCTGCGCAGCACGATGGCGCTGATCCTGATCGGCGCCCTGGGCCTGCTGTTCACGGAGGAGTTCGCCCCCGACGGCGTGATGAACACGCTCAACCTCTGGGAGAAGCTGAACGTGACGCTCTTCCAGTCGATCACCACCCGCACCGCCGGCTTCAACACCGTGCCGCTCTCGATCGAGACCCTCTCCGATGCCGGGCTGCTGCTGATGATCGGCCTGATGTTCATCGGCGCCAGCCCCGGCGGCACAGGCGGCGGCATCAAGACCACCACCTTCGCCCTGCTGATGGGCGCCACCCGCTCCACCCTGGAGGGCCGAAAAGAGGTGCTGATCCGCCGCCGCGAAGTGCCCGGCGAGCTGGTGCTGAAGGCGGTGGGGGTGACCCTGGCCTCGGGGCTGTTCGTGCTGGCGATGACCCTGGTGCTCGGCCTGGGGCCCACCGCCGGCGGCATCCCGACCACCAAGGCCTTCAGCTTCCTGGAGAAGCTGTTCACCTGCATGTCGGCCTTCGCCACCGTGGGCCTCGACGTGGGGGTGACGGCCGAGCTCAACCGCTGGGGCCAGCTGGTGCTGATGGTGGGCATGTTCACCGGCCGGCTGGGGGTGATCCTGCTGCTCTCGGCCCTCTACGGCCGCCGGCCCCAGTCGCGGGTGGGCTACCCGCGCGAGGAGGTGTTCCTTTAGGCAGCGCCGGCGCAGCTGGCGCCTGGAGGCTCCAGCTGCTGCAGGCGCCGTTCCAGCAGCAGCAGACCGAGCACCGTGGTCACCGTCACCATCAGCACAAGAGCGGAGAACTGCACGCCATCGATCACCCCCGCCTGCAGGGCGGTGGTGGCGAACACAAGCCCGGGCAGCCCGCGGGGGATCAGGCCGAAGACCACCAGGCGGCGATCGACGCCGGCGGCCCGATCCGAGGCCCGGATGCCCAGGCCGCAGGCCAGCTTGCTGAGCAGGGCCAGGCCGATCAGTACGGCCGCCAGGGCCCAGGCCCCCGGCTTCAACAGGGCCTCGGCACTGACGCGCATGCCGACGCTGATGAAATAGAGGGGCAGGAACACCTCCGAGAGCGCGCTCAACATCGCCTGGGCCTCCCCCTGCACCGCCATTCCCTGCGCCGGCCCAGCAAGCCGAGCCAGCAGCACTCCGCCCCAGAGGGCCCCGAGCAGGCTGGTGAGGCCACAGACCTCCCCCAGCCAGGCGGCACCGATCAGCAGCATCAGGATCGCCAGGGCGCTGCTGGGACGCTCGTGGCGGTGGCGCAGCCAGAGGCCCGCCGCCCACCAGCTCAGCAGCGCCAGCGCGAGTCCCAGCAGGGGACCGAACAGCGGCCCGAGCCCGGGCCCGCCCCCGGCGCCCCCCGCCGCCCCGCCCCCCCGCGGCGCGCCCAGCGCCGTCGCCAGGGCCAGCAGGCCGATGGCCGGCAGGTCGTCGAGCACCGAGACCCCCACCAGCAGCCGGCCCGAGGGGGTGTGTAGCGCCCGGCGCTGGGCCAGCAGCCGCAGCGTCACGCCGGTGCCGGTGGCACTGAGCACCGCCAGAAAGAGCAGGGTGGTGGCGGTGGAGAGGCCGAACCAGGCCCGCAGCGGCCCGAAGGCCAGCAGGGGCGCCAGGAAGCTGATCGCCACGGTGCGCAGGATCGCCGCCCGCCGCGACACCAACAGATCACCGCGCACCTCCAGGCCCACCTGAAAGAACAGGGTGAGCACACCGAGTTCGGTGAGGCCGCTGAGCGGCGCCACGGCATCGAAGGGCAGCAGCGTGTTGCCGAGCACGAAGCCCATGCCCAGCTCCAGCACGATCGCCGGCACCGCCCAGCGGGCCAGGGATCCGGCTGAAAGGCGAGCGATCAGCACCCCGATCAGCAGGATCAGCAGGGTGCTGAGCAGGGAGGGAACGGCCAGGGGACGACCTGTTGCGAAGCCAAAGGGGACCGTAGCCCTCCCAGAAAGCACCACGTAGCGTTTTCGTGCTTCCGCCCAGCAGACCCCTCGGCATGCCGCCCCTTTCCGGCTTCGACAGCCTGCGCAGCGCCGTGATCGGCCGGCCCCTGCCCACCAGCGCGCATCACGAGGAGCGCTACAGCAATGCCGAGGCCCTGGCGATCCTCAGCTCGGACGCCCTCTCCTCGGTGGCCTACGCCACCCAGGAGATCGTGCTCGTGCTCGGCATGGCCGGGGCCGCCGCCCTGAGCCAGACCCTGCCGATCACCGCCCTGATCGTGGCGCTGATGCTGATCGTCGCCACCAGCTACCGGCAGACGATCCAGGCCTACCCCCAGGGGGGCGGCTCCTACCGGGTGTCGCAGGAGAACCTCGGCACCATGGCGGGGCTGGCGGCCGGCGCCTCCCTCTCGATCGACTACGTGCTCACCGTGGCGGTGAGCGTGGCCGCCGGCATCGCGGCCCTCACCTCCTACTTCCCGGCGCTGGAGGCGGAACGGGTGCCCCTCTGCCTGCTGGCGGTGCTGCTGGTGATGCTCGCCAACCTGCGCGGGGTGAGCTCCAGCGCCCGGCTGCTGAGCGTGCCCACTTACCTGTTCATGGGCCTGGTGGTCGTCCTGCTGGTGGCCGGGGCGATCAAGAGCGGCCTGGGCCAGCTGCCGATCACGCCGCTGGCGGAGCAGCAGCGGCTGCTGGAGCAGGCCCATGGCAGCGGTCTGGGCAGCGTGGGACCGCTGCTGCTGATGCGCGCCTTCAGTTCGGGCTGCGCCGCCCTCACCGGCATCGAAGCGATCAGCGACAGCGTCACGGCCTTCCGCCCGGTGGAGTGGCGCAACGCTCGCCGGGTGCTGGCGGTGATGGTGGTGATGCTGGCCGTGATGTTCAGCGGCATCAGCGCCCTGGCGCACCAGAGCGGCGTGGTCTACATCGAGCAGGGGCCCACCCTGCTGTACCAGCTGGGGGAGCGGATCTTCGGCAACGGCCTGCTGCTGGCCCTGCTCCAGCTGGCCACCCTGCTGATCCTGCTGCTGGCGGCCAACACCGCCTATGCCGATTTCCCGCGGCTGGCGGCGTTCCTCGCCCAGGATGGCTTCTTGCCGCGCCAGCTGGCCTCCCTCGGCGATCGGCTCGTGTTCAGCAACGGCATCTTCGCCCTCAGTGGCTTCGCCGCCCTGCTGCTGATCGTCTTCCAGGGCAGCGTCTCCCGCCTGATCCCCCTCTACGCCGTGGGGGTGTTCATCAGCTTCACCCTGTCCCAGAGCGGCATGGTGGTGCACTGGTGGAAGGAGCGCGGCCGCCACTGGCGACGCAAGGCCCTGATCAACGGCGTGGGTGCCTCGATCACCGCCGTGGTGGGGGCGGTGCTGCTGTTCAGCAAGTTCACCCAGGGGGCCTGGCTGGTGGTGCTGGCCATCCCCAGCCTGGTGACCCTGTACCTGCGCATCCGCACCCACTACGACGCAGTGGCGCGGCGCCTGCGCATGGCCAGCGACAAGCGGCTGAAGCTGCCGGAGCCTCCCCCGGCCGGAGCGGGCAGCCCCACGGTGGTGCTGGTGGGCCAGCTGCACCGCGGTACCTTCGAGGCGATCCGCTTCGCCCGCACCATCGCCAGCGACCTGGTGGCGGTGCATGTGGACCTGGAGGGTGACCGCACCGAGCGCTTCCTTGAGCAGTGGCAGCGCCAGGTGCCGGAGGTGAAGCTGGTGGTGCTGGAATCCCCCTTCCGCTCCCTGGTGAGTCCGGTGGTCGACTACGTCAAGCAGTTCGAGCAGCAGCACCGCAAGGATCGCAACCACTTCTGCGTGATCGTCCTGCCGGTGTTCGTGACGCGGCGCCGCTGGGAGAACCTGCTGCATAATCAGTCGACGATCCTGCTGCGCAACGCCCTGCGCGCCCAGGGGACCCGGGTGGTGACGACAGTCGGCTTCTATCTATGACAAGCGCCTTTCTTCAGGTCGCTACCACCCCCCAGGGATGGATCACCCTGGCCGTGTTCGCCGGCGCGATCGTGCTGTTCATCACCGGGGCCCTCGCCCCTGAGGTCACGGGCCTGCTGGCCGCGGCGCTCCTGGTCACCTTCGGGGTTCTCAAGCCCGACGAGGCGGTGCAGGGCTTCGGCAGTCCTGCTCTGATCACCCTGATGGGTCTTTTCGCCGTTTCGGCCGGGCTGTTCCGCAGCGGCGGCCTCGACCGCCTGCGCGCCCTGATCGGCTCCGACGCGATCCGCAGCCCCAGGCGCATGATCGCCTTGCTGGTGGGTGTGGTCGCCCCGGTGTCGGGATTCATCCCCAACACTCCGATTGTGGCGACCCTGCTGCCCGTGCTGGAAGGCTGGTGCCATCGCCGCCGCGTCGCACCCTCCAAGGTGCTGCTGCCCCTCTCCTTCGCCACCGTGCTGGGCGGCACGATCTCCCTGCTGGGCACCTCCACCAACCTGCTGGCCAGTGATGTGAGTCAGCAGCTCGGCTTCGGCTCCCTGGAGCTGTTCAGCTTCACCGCCATCGGGATACCAGTGTGGCTGCTGGGCAGCTTGTACATGCTCCTGGTCTCCGACCGGCTGCTGCCCGATCGCGGTCTCGACAGCGGCGACCTGCTCAGCAGCCTGGCCCGGGAGGGCTATCTCACGGAGGTGCTGATCCCGGCTGGATCGGAGCTGGTCGGCCAGTCCCTGCACCACAGCCGGCTGCAGCGCCGCTTCGACGTGGACGTGCTGGAACTGCAGCGGGGTCAGGAGATCTTCAGTGCTCCCCTGGCCGACCGGGTGCTGCAGGGGGGCGACCGGCTGGTGCTGCGCTGCAACCGCGAAACCCTGCTGCGCCTGCAGCAGGAGCACACGGTTGTGCTCTCACCGCCCAACGAGCAGGAGGAGGCGCTGGAGGATCTCTCCCGGCCGGCCGTCACCGCGATGCGGATGGTGGAAGTGTTGCTGCCCAACGGCTCCACCATCACCGGCACCAGCGTGCGCGACCTGCGCTTCCGCCAGCGTTACAACGCCACGCTGCTGGCCGTGCGCCGCGGCAATCAGGTGCTGCGCGAGCTGCTCGGCCAGGTGGTGCTGCAGTCCGGCGACGTGCTGCTGCTGCAGGCCCCCCTCGATGCCATCCGCGGCCTGCAGGCCAACAACGACCTGGTGCTGCTTGATGAGCTGGAAAAGGACATGCCCACCACCAACCGCAAGTGGGTGGCGGTTCTTGTGGCGGCGCTGGTGATCGTGCTGCCGCTGTTCAAACTGCTGCCGCTGATGGCGGCCGTGCTGCTGGCCGTGGTGATCATGGTGGCCACGGGCTGCCTGCGACCCGGGGAACTGCAGCGCTCGATCCGCTGGGACGTGATCCTCTTGCTGGGCTCCCTGTCCTGCTTCTCGGTGGCCATGCAGAAGACCGGCCTGGCGGAGGCCCTGGCCACCGATCTGCTCCACTCCCTGAAGGGCTGGCCTGCGTACACCGTGCTGCTGGTGGTCTTCGTGCTGGCCCAGCTTTTCACCGAGGCCCTGAGCAACGGCACCACGGTGGTGCTGCTGATGCCGATCGCCACCGAGCTGGCCAAGGGGCTGGCGCTGCCCCCGATGGCCTTCATCTTCGCGATCGTGTTCGCCGCCAGCCAGAGCTTCCTCACCCCGATCGGCTACCAGACCAACCTGATGGTCTTCGGACCGGGCCGCTATCGCTTTCTCGACATGACTCGCTACGGCGCTCCGCTCACCCTGGGCCTCGCCGTGATCGTGCCCTGGCTGATCTGCCGCCATTTCAGCCTCTGATCGGAGCGGCGCCGTTCCTGCTGAGCCGGCGGTCAGGGTCGCTCCGGCGTGGCCCCAGCAAGACGGCGGCGGTGCCGCATTGAATCCCAGAACGACAGCGCGAGCAGCATCAGGCCCACCAGGCCCGTGACCCACTCGGGCACCTCGATGCGGTGTTCGTGGAGCCAGATCCCCGCAAGCATCAGCAGGCCGAGGGCGCCGATGGCGTAGTGGGCGCCGTGCTCCAGGTAAACGAGCTGGTCGAGCGCCTTCTCGCGGCTCAGCAGCAGGGTGAGAGAGCGGATGAACAGGGCCCCGAGACCCAGCCCTGTAAGGATCAGACCGAGATTCGAGGTGATCGCGAAGGCGCCGATCGTGCCATCGAGGCTGAAGGAGGCATCGAGCAGCTCGAGGTAGAGCAGGCTGACAAGGCCGCCGCCGGCGGCCAGCCGCGCGCCGGCCTGCTCCTCATCGCCGAAGGCCTCCGAAAGCGAGGTGCTGAGCAGCTGCAGCACCAGGCCGATCACCCCGGCGATCATCACCGAGGCGCGCATCTCCCCGGGCAGGGCGAGATCGAGCACCAGCAGCAGGATCAAGGCCAGGGCGATCTCCAAGGCCTCGATCCGCCCGGCGTCACTGAGGCGGCGCTCCAGCGGCTTGAACCAGTGCAGCGTCTTGGCTTCGTCGAAGAAGTAGCGCAGAAACACCATCAGCAGGAACATGCCGCCAAAGGCGAGGATGCGGGGCTCGGCCTTCTCCAGCAGCTCGCGGTAGAGCTCGGGATGGTGCAGGGCGGCATCGAGGGCCTGGCCCATGCCCACGCCCCCGGCCAGGGCCACCATCACCAGCGGGCCGATGAAGCGCACGCCGAACACCGGGATCACCAGACCCCAGGTGAGGAAGAAGCGCTGCTGGCCCGGCGTCAGCTTGTCGAGCACGCGGGCGTTGACCACGGCGTTGTCGAACGACAACGAGATCTCCAGGGCCAGCAGCACCAGGGTGATCCAGGCGGCCTCCAGCCCCATCACCCCGAGCACAACGGCGATGCCGGCCGCGCAGCAGCCGAGGGGAAAGACCAGATAGCGGAGGTAGCGCCCGGGAAGCATCAGGTGGGGAGCGGCGGTCGTGCCCCATGATCCCCCTCGGCGGGCCGGCCTACCTCAGGGCGCCGATGCCGAGCTGGACCACGCCCTGCAGCATGCGCTCGAAGGGTATCAAGCGGCCTCCCAGCCAGGCCAGCGACACCATGGAGCCCGACCAGAGCACCGCCACAAAGCGTCCGAGCAGAAGGGGCGGCCCCTAACCCCGGCTGCCGCTGCCCTCGACGGCACCAGCGCGGTGCGCCCGCCAGCGCAGCACCTGCCAGGTGAGGAAGGCCAGCAGCAGGGGCACCAGCGCCACCAACACCACCAGCCGGTACTCATCCAGCACGGAGGGGGCCCGGTAGAGCAGGAGCTGCTCCCCCAGATACAGCACATAGAGGCCCACCAGAATGCCGCCCTCCAGCCGGGTGATCACGCCGCCGGTCCAGAAGATCGGCAGGCAGGCCAGGGTGGTGAGCACCATGATCGGCAGGTCACGGCTGATCATCACCGGATCCACCAGCAGGCCGTCGCCGGAAAGGGCGCCGCAGAGGCCGAGGATCACCAGCTGGTTGAGCAGGTTGCTGCCCACCACATTGCCGATGGCCAGGTCGGCCTTGCCCTTGTAGGCCGCCACCAGGGAGGTCACCAGTTCGGGCATGGAGGTTCCGGCGGCAACGATCGTCAGGCCGATCACCGTCTGGCTCACACCCAGCTGGGTGGCGGCGCCGATCGCGCCCTTCACCAGCAACTGGGACCCCACCACCAGCAGGACCAGGCCCGCGGCCAGCTTGGCGGCGGCCACGGGCGGGGTGGCGCGTTCGCTCTCATCGATCGCGTCGCCCTCCTCTGGGTTCTCGCCAGCGGTGCGCATTTCCCAGACGATGTTCATCACCGTGGCCACCAGCAGGGCCACCCCGGCCTGCCAGGTGAGGCGCCCCCCCGAGGCCATGCCCCATACCGCCATCGAGACGCCGAGCAGCAGGGGCACGTCACGGCGCACCAGGCGGCTCTTGACGCGCAGCGGCACCACCAGGGCGCTCATGCCGAGCACCACCAGCACGTTGAAGATGTTGCTGCCCACCACGTTGCTGACGGCGATGCCGTCATCGCCCTGAAAGGTGGACAGCAGGCTGACGAACAGTTCCGGGGCACTGGTGCCGAGCGACACCACCGTGAGGCCGATGACAATTTGGGGGATGCGAAGCAGCAGCGCCAGGGCGACCGAGCCGGCCACGAACAGCTCCCCGCCACCGAACAGCAGCGCGATGCCGCCAAGCATCCAGAGCGCATTGAACAGAAAGGACATGCCGATGGCGCGATCGACGGATTCTGCCGGGCAGCGGCGCCACCTGGCGATGGCGGCGGTGTTCCTGCTGAGGGACTGGAGCCAGGGGAGCAGGCGCCAGCCCCCCTGAATGTCACGACTGACCAGGCGGCATCAGTCCTGGCCAACAACCGCGGCTATAAACCTCGCATTCCCCGTCCGTGTCGATGCTCCCGCGCACCCTGCCGACCCTCCTGCTGGCGTCGCTCGCCACCCTGGCCCTGGCCCCCACCGGCCTGGCCCCCGCCCGCGCCGCCGGGCCGGACTGCGCCGATCCCCAGCCCGGCCGCTATGTGGTGATGGGGCAGGGCGAGGCCATGGGGGAACCGGTGGCCCGACTGTTGCAGGAAACCTGGACGGCCGATGGCCGCATCCAAGGGGTGCGGCTGGAACGCCGCGGCCGCAGCTACGCCGAGAGCACCTACACCGGCAGCTTCCAGCCCCGCAGCGAGTGCCGCGTCGCCATTGAGCGCAGCTATGGCTCCAGCATCAGCCGCAGCCAGGCGGTGCTCGACCCCAGCGGCCATCCTCGCTATTCGCTACCCACCGTCGCTGAGGTGGTGCTGGCCTCCAGCTGGATTCGCCAGCCCGAAGGCAAGGTCTGCAACGCCGGCCTGCTCGACGGCACGGTGGTGAGCATGCAGCAGGGCCTCAGCCGCCGCGATGGCCGCTGGCGCCCGAACGCCGTGGTGCAGCATGAGCAGTGGCGGCAGGGCAAGGTGACGGGCATCGCCCTGTCCAGCTACGGCGCCACGATCGAGGAGGCGCTCTACGACGGCAGCATCAGCGTCAGCCCGGATTGCCTGGCCACCGTGAAGCAGACGGATACGCTCAACCGCAGCTTCAACTACCGGGCGATCGTGCTGGCCGACGGCTCCGGCTACCTCTATCTGCAGACCGATCCCGACGACCTGACCATCGGCCGTCTCGATCGCATCTCCACCCCCTGAGCGGGCCCACCGGCAGCTGAATCCAGAGGGAGACGGCCGCCGCCGGCGACCCGGTCATCGATGCGACAGCCCCGACGGATCACGACCCTAGGGTTCGCCGGATCTCCTGCATGTCGCCGCCGTGTCCTCCTCCCCATGGGCCCGCCTCAAACGCCTGGAGGAGCGCTTCGAGAGCGCGCTGTGGAAGTTGCGGCTGATCGCGATTCTGCCGGTGGTGATGAGCCTGGCCAGCACCGGTATCACCTTTGTGCTCGGCACCATGGAGATCGGCAAGGCGATCCTGGGGCTGGGCCAGGCCCACCAGCCCGACAAGGCCTACATGGCCCACCTGCTGGGCGGCGTGGTCACCGGCATCGACCTTTACCTGATCGGCATCGCCCTGCTGATTTTCGGCTATGGCGTCTACGAGTTGCTGATCTCGCCGATCGACGCGGCCCGCGGCACCCACGGCGGCGAGGGGTTGCTGGACATCCGCGACCTCGACCAGCTCAAGGAAAAGCTGGTGAAGGTGCTGGTGGTGGCCCTGATCGTCTCCGCCTTCAAGGCGATGCTCACCCTGCCGATCAGCGACGGCCCTTCGCTGGTCTACTTCTGTCTCGGCGTGCTGCTGCTGGCGATCAGCGGCTTCCTGGTCACGGGCAACCTGGGCAAGGGCAGCCACGACAAAAAGGCGCTTTAGCCGGTCCAGAGTGGGGCCATGAGCAACCCTGCCCAGCGCCTCTCGCTCCGCCGTCCCGACGACTGGCACGTACACCTGCGCGACGGGGCGGTACTGCAGGCGGTGGCTCCGGCCACCGCGCGGCAATTCGCCCGGGCAATCGTGATGCCCAACCTCAGCCCACCGGTCACCACCGTGGCGGCGGCCGAGGCCTACCGGGAGCGCATCCGGGCGGCAGTGCCGGCCGGATGCGGCTTCACCCCGCTGCTCACCGCCTACCTCACGGACACGATCGATCCTGCCGAGATCGAGCGCGGCTTCAATGCCGGCGTCTTCACGGCCTGCAAGCTCTATCCCGCCCATGCCACCACCAATGCAGCGGCCGGGGTCTCCGACCTGGCCCGGATCACGCCGGTGCTCGAGACCCTGGAGCGGATTGGCATGCCGCTGCTGGTCCACGGCGAGGTCACCGATGCCGCCATCGACATCTTCGACCGCGAGGCGGTGTTCGTGGAGCGCCATCTTGCGCCGCTGCTGCGACGCCACAGCGCTCTGAAAGTGGTGCTGGAGCACATCACCACCGCCGAGGCGGCGGATTTCGTAGCTACGGGCGGGCCGAATCTGGCGGCCACGATCACGCCCCATCACCTGCACATCAACCGCAACGCCATGTTTCAAGGCGGCCTGCGGCCCGACTTCTACTGTCTGCCGGTGGCCAAACGGGAGCGGCATCGCCTCGCCCTGCGCGCCGCCGCCACCAGCGGCGATCCCAGCTTCTTCCTCGGCACCGACTCCGCCCCCCACCTCCGCCACGCCAAGGAGGCGGCCTGCGGCTGCGCCGGCATTTTCAATGCCCCCTATGCGATCGAGAGCTACGCCCAGGTGTTCGAGGAGGAGGGCGCCCTGGAGCGGCTGGAGGCCTTCGCCTCGCTCTACGGGCCGCGCTTCTACGGCCTGCCGCCCAACGAGGAGCGCATCACCCTGGTAGGCGAGGCCCACACCGTGCCAGCGCGGCTGCACCTCAATGACGCGGCCGGCGAAGCCGTGGAGCTGGTGCCCTTCCATGCCGGCGAACTGCTGCGGTGGCGGCTGTCGCCTGAGGGCGATGTCTGAGTGAGAGAGAGTCAGCCCCTGCTGGCGTGCGACTGACTCTGGGCAGGAGTTTCGCCACACCATGGGCTGTACTGGTGCCGCATGGCGTGGTGGCGGTGAACGTAAGACCGCAGGCCTGAAACATGGCCTCGATCGTTGTCTCGTCAACGGGCGTCGTGCGCAGCCGATAACGAAGCCTTCGGAAGCGCAGGCGCCGAACCTGCTCCCCTGGGGACTGCCCCAGTTCCTCGCGGAAGCAGACCTGCAGGCTTCGGGGGTTGGGCTTCCATCCACTCCCTGCTCCGCCCCAGCAGCCGACGCCTCTCGATCGACCCAAGAATCCGAGCGGTGGGGACGGGCCCCGAGCAAGGGGGACTGGCCCTCCACAGCCACCACGGAAATGGTTTCGGCCTGGAGCACCCGCATGCGGGCCAGGAAGGAAAGAGCGGGAGTCAGCAGGGAGCTGCGGTGATCGCCCATGGCCTGGCTGCGATGGGCTGAGCACGCATCAAAATGCCGGGTTCCAGCAGGGTGGGGGTCACCCCCCTCAGGGCTCGTTTGGCTGCGGCTTCAGGCGGGTCAAGTGAATCGGGCTCCAATAATGCTCGGGCGGGGTGGAGCCGTGGTGGTGAGCATGCATGCAGATCGGCATTCGCGATCGCCAGATGTACCCCGTGAGGGGTATTGGCGATAGCCTGGACCCAG